>CAYUYN010000008.1:25176-28728 GCA_964449185.1 uncultured Anaerolineales bacterium
GGTCCCGAGTCGGCCACGCGCGCCTCCACAATCGTGTCGGACGGGCCACGGCGCGTAAAGCCCAGGGTCACGCTCAGATGGCCGCCGGCGGGCATGGCCTGCAGGCCGTTGTCGATCAGGTTATTGAAGACCTGGTCCAGCAGGCGGGCATCGGCCAGCACCGGCGGGCAGTTGGGGTCTACGGTGTAGTTCAGCCGGACGTTGCGCTGCTCTATTTTCAGGCTGAAGCGGTTGAGCAGCCGGCGCAGCACGCCGTCCAGTTCGGTGACTTGCAGGTCGGGCGTCACCGGCTTGGCCCAGGCCAGCATGTCCTTCATCAACCCCGACAGGCGCGTACACTCCGCCTGTATCTTGCCAACGGCCTGCGACATGCTCTCGTCGGCCGAGACGCGCGCCGCCAGGAACTGTACGCCCAGCAGGATGCCGTTGAGCGGGCCGCGCACCTCGTGCGCGAAGGATTGCGTGGCCTGGCCCACGTAAGCCAGTTGGTCCAGGTGCTCTTGCCGGACGGCGTTGGCCTGCACTTCCGACAGGTCGCGGACCGTCACCACGCAGCCGCCCACCGGCAGGGGCCGCGCGCGCACAATGGCAGGGAACTCCTCGCCGCTGCGCCGCAGCAGCTGGCACTCGTGCGAGAACGTGGCCTCGGGCAGCTCCAGCGCCTTGCGCACCAGGTCCGCGAATGGGTCTTCGGCCAACAGCACATCGTGGAAGGGCAGGCCGGTCACGTCTTCCGAACGATAGCCCAGCATGCGCGCCGCGGCGCCATTGATTTCATCCAGGGTCCCGGCGCGGTTGAGCACCAGCACGCCTTCTTCGATCTGGGCATTGATGGCCGACACCTGAGCCGACAGGCGCACGGCCAGGTCGTGGGAGCGATCGTGCCCGGCCTGGCGGCCGATCAGAGTCGTAAGCTGGTGGACGAACTGCGCGCCGATGGCCAGTTGGCGCTGCGCGGTGGCCGAGGGCAGGCTCCCCGGCAAATAGGCCACACAAATCGCGCCGACGACAGCGGGCGGGTCCCCAATGGGGTGCGCCAGCAGGGTGCCCCAGCCGGCGGCGCGCGCGGCCTGGTGCAGGTAGCCCTCGGGCCGCTGGCTGGCCGACCACTTCAGGGGAGTCTTGAGGTAGTGGGCCTCGCTGGGGCCGAGCACGGGCGGCAAGCCCTTGTGGCCGCCGGTGCCGGCAGAACTGGTGAGCAGGCGCAAACCCGGCTGCTCGGCCGACACCTGGTAGAGCGCGGCCAGGTCGGCCCCGGTCATGGCGCGGATCACGTCGATCGCCTGCTCCAGGGCCGCCTCGTTGGGCTCGGCCAGCAGGGCGATGAGACTTTCCAGCGCGCTGAAAGCCTGGGCCTGCTGGGCGAGCTCGCGCTCCTGCGCTAGGCGCTCCTCGGCGGGCAGGGCCTGCAGGAGGACGTGCACGTCGCCGTTGGCGGTGGTCTCGGGCAGGGCCGAGAGGCGCAGGTCGACGAGCGCCGCGCGCCCCGAGCGCGTGCGCAGCGGCACGGCGTTCAGGCTGCGGCTGTGCCCGGCGGGCAAATTGTGGATGTGGTCAAGGGCCTCGGTGGCCTGGGGGGCGGCCACCACTTCGGCGAGCGCCAGGTGCAGCAGTTCGTCGCGGGCCCATTCGGTCAGGGCGGCGGCCCGTCCGTTGACGGCCGTAATCACGCCGCTCTTCTGCTGGACGAGAAAAGCCGCGCCGGGCAATTGCTCCAGCGCGTGCTGCAAGCGGCCGTCACTCTCGCGACTAGGGAAGAGAGCTCGGAACAAAGGCGCTGCCTACTGGCGTACCCACCCGGGCGTCACACCGACGCCGGCACTGAAAGTGTGGCCAAAACGGCTGGCCGGACGTCATGCGGGCGCACGTTCAGCCCGCGGCCGTTGGCGCGCTGTACCCGGGCCTGGCGCCCGCGCACATTCGCCGGCAGGATGCCCAGCATCTTGCGGTACTTGGCGACCGTGCGCCGGGCCACGTTGACGCCCTGCGTGGCCAGCGCCTCGGCGATAGCGTCGTCGGTCAGCGGGCGGCTCTCGGCCTGGATCAGGTTGCGCACCCGGTCACGCACGGAAAGGCTGCGGTCAAAGAACTTGGCGAGCTGGATGACCCGCCCGCCGGGCAGGGCCACCGATTTGCCCGCCACCGCGCGCGAGATGGTTGACTCGTGCAGGCCAAGCTGTTGGGCAATCTGGACGCGGGTGGTGGGGCGCAGATCGCCATCGCCGCCCAGGATAAACTCGCGCTGCCCCTGGGCAATCACTTCCATCAACCGGCGCATGGTGTGATTGCGCTGCTGCAGGCACTTGGTCACCAGGGCGGCCTCGGCTACGGTCTGCAGCCAGCGCTCGCGCTCCTCGCCGGTGCACTCGGCCACTGCGGCTTTGAACTCGGGGTTGACGCGCAGCCAGCCGGACAGCGGCGCGAAAACTTCCACCGCCAGCCCGCCGCCGGCCGCTTCGTCCAGCACGGTGATGCTGACATCCGGCGCGTTCAAGGCCGCGCCGTCGCTGTTGAACGCCGCGCGGCCCTCGCCCCAGAAAGCCCGGGCGGGGTAGGGCGTCAAGTTGCGGTGGATAAACTGGACGGCCGCCGCGATGGCGGACTGGGACACCTGCCACTGGCGCTCGGCGCGCAGCCGGCGCGCGATGCGGTCATATTCCATCTTGCCCAGCGCTTCAAAGTGGTCTTCGATCAGCACGCGCACCAGCTCACGCAGTTCTTCCGGCACCTGGCCGCTCTCAACTAGGCTGGCCACCTGGATCAGCAGGCAGGCCTGCGCGGAGGGCGCGCCGACGCCCAGGGGCTCGGCATGTTGGATCAGGTCCAGGATGCGCTGCACCAGCTTGAGGGGCACGCGCTTGAAGGCCGCGATCTCGGCCGGGGCCTCACCCATCAAGCCGTTCTCGTCCAATTGCGCCAGGATGTAGGCCGCCACCGGGCGTTCTTCGCGGGTCAGGGCCGGTCCGATCTGCCGCAGGATGTATTCATCCAGCCGGTCGGGCATACGCACTTCGGGCGGGTCGCCGCTCTCGCGTTCGTTGGGGCGAAAATTGCCCGGCTCGCGCGGCGAGAGGAACACCACCGGCGCGCCGTCGGCGTTGGGTGCCGAGCAGGTGGGGCATGGCAGGCGGTGCAAGCGCCGGCCGCAGCCGGGGCAGCGCAGCTCATCCACCATTTCCAGGGCGGGGTTCTGATCGATTTCCTTGAGGAGGGCGGCTTCCAGCTCGGCGGACGAAAGCTGCAGATAGCTCATCGTCTTGGTCAGGTGGGCCGTGGCCTGGTGACGATTGTCCTGGATGTGCTGATTCGAAAACATGGCAACCCTTCAGCCGTGCTCGGTGGTGCGCTGGGAGCGCCCCAGTGGTCGCGCTCGCGCTGCTGCCGCGGTCCCCGAGCTGCCTGTTGGCAATGTGGGGCATTTTAGTCCCGGTCCCACCACAGGTCAATTCGGTCAAACGCGTGCAAACAGCGTGCCGCACTTGTTGCAAGAAGTGTGCCAGGGAAAAGGCGACGACCGCTTCGCGCGATAGACGACGGACGACGGACCTTTTC
>CAYUYN010000008.1:28828-31006 GCA_964449185.1 uncultured Anaerolineales bacterium
GATACAATGCCCACGCGGGCGCGGCAGTCACTCTTGGCGCACACCAAAACCGATCACCATGCGCATAGCCAACAGGGCAGCGCTTACTCCACCAGCCACGCCTAGAAACAAACCGAGGCTATGCGCAAACCCCTCCTGGTCGCCCTGCTCATCGTGTCCATCATTGTTTTCGGCGCGGGCCTCTGGTGGCTCGGAACCTTCGCGCCGCCCTCGCGCGGCAGCTTTAACGGCGAGCGCGCCTATGAGGACGTTCTCGCCCAAATGGAGATCGGGCCGCGCATTACCGGCACGGCCGGGGGCCTCGCGGCCGGCGACTACATCGCCGAGCAGTTGCAGGCGGCGGGGTGGGCGACCGAGTTCCAGCCCTTCGCCTACCTCGACACGCCCGCTCGCAACGTCATCGGCAAAGCCAACCTCGGCCGAGGTCCCATCCTCATCCTCGGCGCCCACTACGACACGCGCCGCCTGGCCGACCAGGACCTCGAACGTCCCACCGACCCCGTGCCCGGCGCCAACGACGGCGCCTCGGGCGTCAGCGTGCTGCTGGAGCTGGCGCGCACACTTGATCTGAACACAGTCCCCTACGAAATCTGGCTGGCCTTCTTCGACGCGGAGGACAATGGCCGCCTGGATGGCTGGGACTGGATCATCGGCTCGCGCTATATGGCCGACAACTTGACCATCCAGCCCGAGGCCATGATACTGGTGGACATGATTGGCGACGCCGACCAGCGGCTCTACCTGGAGGGCAACTCCGACCCGGAACTGCAGGCCGCCCTGTGGACCACGGCCGCCGGCCTGGGCTACGGCCAGCACTTTATCCCCGTGCCGCGCTTCACCATGATCGATGATCACATCCCGTTCAAGAACCGCGGCATCCCGGCCGTGGACATCATCGACTTCGATTACCCCTATTGGCACACCACAGCTGACACGGCCGATAAAGTCAGCGCCGCCAGCCTGGAACGGGTGGGGCGCACCCTCGAGGCCTACCTGGAAACGGAAGACGAAGGAGACAAATAACCTTGCAGCCGGCACAACGCATGGCGGCCCTGCCGCCCAACTTTTTCGCGGGTCTCACCCAGCGCATCCGGCAGTTCAAGGCCCAGGGTGTGGACCTCATCCGCATGGACATGGGCTCGCCCGACATGCCGCCGCCGGTCACTATCCGCGACGCGCTGAAGCGCTCGGTCGACGACCCGCACACCCACGGCTACACCCCCTTTGCCGGCCTGCCCGCCTACCGCGCCGCCTGGTCGGAGTTTTACGGCCGCCGCTTTGGCGTGGAGCTGGACCCCGACGTCGAGTTGATGGGCCTGCTGGGCTCGAAGGAAGGCATCTTCAAGCTGGCCCTGGCCTACGTCAATCCCGGCGATGTGGTGCTCGTCCCCGACCCCGGCTACCCCACCTACACCGCGGGCGCCAACTTTGCGGGGGGCGAAATCGTCCGCATGCCCCTGACCGCCGAGAACCACTTTCTGCCCGACTTCGCCTCGCTGCCGGCCGCCGCCCTGCGCCGCGCCAAGCTGATGTGGCTCAACTACCCCAACAACCCCACCGGCGCGGTCGCCACCCTCGCGGTGCTGGCCCAGGCCGTGGCCCTGGCGCGCGAACACGGCTTCCTGCTGGCCCACGACGCGCCCTACACCGAGATCGCCTTCGACGGCTACGTGCCGCCCAGCCTGCTCCAGGTGCCCGGCGCCAAGGACGTGGCCGTGGAGTTCCACTCCCTGTCCAAGACAGCCAACATGGCCGGCTGGCGCGTGGGCGTGCTGGCCGGCAACCCCAGTGTCGTGCGCACGATGAGCACGCTCCAGGGCAACATCGACTCCGGCCACTTCCAGCCCATCCTGGACGCCGCCACCGAGGCGCTCACCGGCGACCAGACCTGGCTGGCCGAGCGCAACGCTTACTACCAAGAACGCCGCGACCTGGTGGTGGCCGGCGTGCGCGCCGCCGGGCTGCACGCCGACACCCCGGCCGCCGCCATCTACGTCTGGGTGCGGCTCCCGGCCGGCGTCAGCGACGAGACGTACAGCCGCGACCTCTTGGCAGGCGCGGGCGTCACGGTTACCCCCGGCCGCATCTTCGGTCCCGGCGGCAATGGCTACCTGCGCGTGTCTCTGGGCACCCCCACCGACCGCGTGCGCGAAGCCATGGCGCGCTGGCAGGAGTGGG
>CAYUYN010000009.1:0-30593 GCA_964449185.1 uncultured Anaerolineales bacterium
GGATGGGGTGAGGCGGGCACGGCTGTCAAGGGACGCTTGCGTGAGAAGGCCCTCGGCGATGGGGGCCAGCAGATCTTTTTCCCGCAAGTGCTACCAAAGACGTCCCAAAATGCCGCTTTCACCGAGAAATCAAGCCTTTTTTCATCATTTTTCATCTGCTACCAAGTGCTACCAAGTGCTACCAGGTGCACCCGATCGGTCCCCAGTGTCCCGGTCTGTCACCTACACCCCCATACCCCCATACCCCCACACCCCCACACCCCTGCTCACCCCCCGCGACCGCTTTCATGAAACGTTAGTTTGCCCACGCTCCGGCCGGGTCTATAATGCCTGCGTAAGCCTCACCGATACTTACAGGAGCCCCCATGAAGATCCACGACATTACCGTCGGCGTCTCCCCCGACATGCCCGTCTGGCCCAACAACCCCGCCGTCGAGCTTGAGCGCGTCAACAAGATCGAAGACGGCGCCAACTCCAACGTCTCGCGGCTGGCGCTGGGCGTCCACACCGGCACCCACGTCGACGCGCCCGTCCACTTCGTGCCGGGCGGCGCCAGCGTGGAGACCCTGCCCCTGAGCATCCTCATGGGCCGCGCCCTCGTCATCCATCTCGCGCGCACCCGCCGTGTCAGCGCCGACGACCTCGACGGCGCCGGCATCCCGCCCGCCACCCGCCGCCTGCTCATCAAGACCCGCAACTCCAGCTACTGGGCCAACCACGACAAGGAATTCCACACCGACTTCGTGGGCATCGCGCCCGACGGCGCCCAGTGGCTGGTGGACCGCCGCATCGAGCTGGTCGGGGTAGACTACCTCTCGGTGGCGCCCTGGAAGGAAAGCCGGCCCACCCACCAAATCTTGCTCACGGCCGGCGTGGTGGTGGTCGAAGGCCTCAACCTGTCCAAAATCAAGCCCGGCCGCTACGAGCTCACCTGTCTGCCGCTCAAGCTCATCGGCAGCGACGGCGCTCCCTGCCGCGCCGTGTTGGTCGAGCGCTGAGGCGGCCCATGGTCCACTTTGGGCGCGAGATCACAGGCGATTTCGACAGCGCCGCCCGGCGCGAGTGGTTGGTCACCAACGGCCTGGGCGGCTGGGCCAGCGGCACGGTCGCCGGCGCCAACACGCGCCGCTATCATGGCGTTTTCGTGCCGGCGCTTCAGCCGCCGCTGGGCCGCACCGTATTGGTCAGCAAGCTCAACGAGGTCGTCACCGTCGACGGCCGGCCGTTTGCGCTCTCTTCCAACGAATACGCCGACGGCACGGTTGACCCGCGCGGCTACGAGCGCCTCGAGTCATTTCACCTGGACGGTTTGATCCCGACGTGGACCTTCGCTCTCGGCGGCAGCCTGCTCGAGAAGCGCCTGTGGATGCCGTACGGCGCTGACCAGGTCTTTGTCACCTACACCCTTAGCCGCGCCACCGGCCCGGTGGACTTGGCCGTGCGGGTCATGGTCACCCACCGCGACGCGCACGTAGAAACAAATCACGCGGCTGGGCCCGCGCCTGAAGTAACGCGCCGGCCGGGTGGGGTGGTGGTCGAGAGTTATGGCCGCGCGTTCCATCTGCTCGCCACCGGCGGCGCCTTCGAGCCCGAACGCGTCTGGCATCACCGCCTCAAGCATCGCGTGGAGACCCGGCGCGGCCTGCCCGACCTGGAAGACCAATTCGCGGCCGGCACCTTCTCGGTTTCCCTGGCCCCGGGTGAGACCTGGGCCTTGGTCGCCAGCCTGGCACACGACCCCGACTTGGATTGGGCGGCCGCGCTGGCCGCCGAGCAAGCGCGCGGCCACGCCCTCGTCACCCAGGCCGGCTTGGAAAAGGAGCCGGGTTGGGTCCGGCAGTTGGCCCTGGCCGCCGACCAGTTTGTCGTCCAGCGCGGCAGCGGCCAGACCGTGATCGCCGGCTACCACTGGTTTGGCGATTGGGGCCGCGACACCATGATCGCGCTGCCGGGGCTCACCCTGGCCACGCGCCGTCCCGAGGCCGCCGCCGGTATCCTGCGCACCTTTGCCCGCTTTATGGATCAGGGCATGCTGCCCAACCGTTTTCCCGATGTCGGCGACCAGCCCGAGTACAACACCGTCGACGCCACCCTGTGGTACTTCCACGCCGTTGACCAGTACGTCGAGGCCACCGGCGACCTGGCGCTGGCGCGCGAGTTGCTGCCCGTCCTGGTCGACAGCGTCCGCTGGCACCAGCGCGGCACCCGCTACGGCATTCGCCTGGACCCCGCCGATGGCCTGCTGCGGGCCGGCGAGCCAGGTGTGCAGTTGACGTGGATGGATGCGAAGGTGGGCGACTGGGTGGTCACGCCCCGCATCGGCAAGCCGGTCGAGATCAACGCCCTTTGGATCAACGCCCTGCGCGTCATGGCACGGCTCCACGACCGCCTCGGGCTGCCGCCTGACCAAGCCTACGCTGATCTGGCCGACCACGCCGCCCAAAGCTTCGAGCGGTTTTGGTATCCCGAAGGCGGCTACCTGTACGATGTGCTCGACGGTCCCGAGGGCCACGACAACGCCCTGCGCCCCAACCAGCTCATCGCCGTCTCGCTGCCCTATGGCCCTCTGCGCGAGACCCGTCACATGGCGCGGGCGCGCTCGGTCGTGGATGCCTGCGCGCGTGAGTTGGTGACCTCTTACGGCTTGTGCTCGCTCAGCCCGCGCCACCCCGCCTTCATCGGCGACTACGGCGGCGACCAGCGCGCGCGCGACGGCGCCTATCACCAGGGCACCGTGTGGGCCTGGCTCATGGGTCCGTTCGTCAGTGCCCACCTGTGGGTCTACAACGACCCGGCCCTGGCGCGCAGCTTCCTGGCGCCTTTCGAAACGCATCTGGCCGATGACGGTCTCGGCTCCATCGCCGAGATCTTTGAAGGCAAGCCGCCGTTCAAGCCGCGCGGCTGCCTGGCCCAGGCCTGGAGCGTCGCCGAGGTGCTGCGGGCGTGGGTGGAAATAGCGAACTTTCAAGCGACTGAAGACAAGGAGCCGGGACGCTATCGGTAGGCGCTCCGTTGCGCCTGTTCGGGCAGATTGTGGGTGCCGTGAGCAATCAACGGTCATCGCGTTGTAGTAGGAGCGGGCTCTGCCCGCGAGGTTCCCGTGCAGACGAGGGATCGCGGGTAAAACCCGCTCCTACAGAACGCCATCTTTATCGGGCGAGTTGTGCTCACCAATGCCATAAACTGCGCATAGCCAGCAAGGCAATGCGGCTACACAGGTTCGGACCCGGAGCAGTCTCGAGGCTATGCGCAGCGCCCGACCTTCCTGCACCGCGCGTGGAAGCCAATATCCCCTCAGATGGGACGCTGCCCCGTTGCCTGCGGCTCAAGCCACGGACTGCCTGATCGGGCTCCTGTCGATGGGGCGCAACCCTGCCTGCCACGCTTAACCCTTGTCGCACAAAAAAGAGACGCCCCAGCGGGGCGCCTCTACCAAGTCCTCAATGCCCATTCGGCGCCGGTGGCCCCGGCCCGCGCAGCTCCACCGGCCTCAGCAGGCTTTGGTCAAACTCTCCAAGGCGCTCAGGCCCGAGCGTCTCCAGCTCAGCCCGCGCTGCCAGGGCCTGTTGGCGCAGCAGCGCCACGTTGACGCCCCGGCATTCGTCGGGCAGGGGGTCCAGCCACTGCCGGAGCCGCAAGAACATCTTGAGCGCGCCCTTGTAGTTCTGCCGCTCGATCTGGAGATAGGCCACGGCCACCTGCAAAATGCCCTGGTACAGCTCACGGACCGGGCCAGTCTCTTCGCCCCAGGCCAGCTCCAGTTCTTCGTGCGCCTCGAAATACTCGCGGCGGTTGAACAGCTCGATGCCCTTCAGCGCCAGCGGCGACGGCTCGCCCCGGCAATCGTCTTGCAGGCCGGCTTGGTCCACCTGGCGCGCATACTTGGTGATCAACTCGGGCAGGGCGCTGACCAGCCGGCCCTGCGCCAACACCGCGTCGCAGCCGGCGGCCAGGGCGCGCGCCCGCAAGTCCAGGTCGATGTGCGGGCCATAGGCCAACACCGGGATGCGGCGCGTGGCTGGCGACGACTTTAGCGCCGCCACCCAATCGGCCCAGGGGATGGACCGGCTTTGCAGTTCCACAATCACCAGCGCCGGCTGCCACTCCACCAGCCGCGCTACAAAGCCTGCCCCGCGCCCGGCCAGCGGCTCACCCAGGTAGGCCCAGCCGTGCTCAAAGGGCGCCGGGCCGGGCGGCTCGGGCTCGACCTGTTCGGCGCGCTCCACCCGTTCCAGGCGGTAGCCCAACGCCCGGATCGCGCCCTCGATCTGCACGGCAAAGAACAGATCGGAGACGAGCGTCAGGATCAGGGCGGGCTCGGCCATGGCTACGGATACGCCGTTGGGGGCGTGGGCGGCGGATAGTTTGCCGGCGGCCGCGTAGCGGTGGGCTGGATGACCGGTCGCGTGGCGGTGGGCGTGCGCGTCGGGATGGGCGTCTCCGACTGGGTGGCGGTGGGTCCCACCGGGCTGCCGATCACGGTCACGGTTGGCTCGGGTGTATCAGTCTCGGTGGGCTCCACCGTTTCCGTTGGGGTGGCCGGGGTGGGCTGGGGCGTGAACGTGGCCGTCCATTCGGGCGGCAAGGTGGGGAACAAATCGACGGGGGTGGGCGTAGCGGCCACGTCGGGAACGGGCGAGACCGCGCCGCCGTCCAGAATCGGCGGCTTGAGCGGGTTGAACGGCCCCCCCGGGTTCATAAACACGGCCCCGGCCCACACACACGCCAGCAGGCTCAGGGCGATGAAGAAGACGGTGAGGGCGTTCCAAATGCATCCAGACGCTTTCATAAGTCTATCCCTGTTTTGGGTGAGGGTGAGCCGGCGCTCCAGCGGGCGGCGTGCGCCACTCGGTCGCGGATAGGCGGGTGCGAATAGAGCAGCAGCACCACCCACGCTTCGGGGTCGACATCGGCCAGGTTCTGGTTGGCCAGGCGGGTCATGGCATTGGCAAAGGCCTGGGGCTTGCGCGTGGCCTCCAGCGCGTAGCGGTCCGCCCGCGCCTCGCGCCAGCGCGAGTAGGCATTGTTCAACGGCATGGTGATCAGCCCAAACAGCCCCAGGCTGATCACCAGCAGCGGCAGCGCCGCGATGTCGGCTGGCCCACCAAAGCCCAGCGCCGCCGCCCCGACGTTCAGCACCTGCGCCGCCAGGAACAGCCCGGCCAGGGTCAGTGCGCCGCTCACCACGATGCCCACCGGAATGTCGCGGTGTACGTGGTGGCCCAGCTCGTGCGCGATGACCGTTTCCACCTCGTCGCGGGTGAACTCGTTGAGCAGGGTATCGCCCAGAACGATGCGGCGGGTGTTGCCGAGGCCGGTGAGGGCCGCGTTGGCCGCCTTGGTCCGTTTGCTCATGTCGAAGCGGTAGACCCCGCTCACCCGCGTGCCGGCCCGCGCCGCCAGCGCCGTCAGGCGCGCGGCCAGGTCGGCGTGCTCCTGGCCCAGCGGCACGTATTTATTGAACAACGGCATGATGAGCACTGGCGCCAGGTTAGACAAGACCACCACAAACAGCAGGTAGCCGGCCGCCGCCCATAGCCACCAGTTTGGCCCGGTGGCGCGCAGCAGCCAGTAGGTGACCCCGAGCACCGGCAGGCCGATCACGGCCGATAACACCAGGCTGAGAGCCTGATCCTTGATCCACGCGCCGAGGGTCTGGTTGGACATGCCATAACGGTGCAGCAGGACAAAGCCAGAGTAATAAGCCAGGGGTAGGTCCAACAACTGGAGTGAGAGGAAGAACAAACCGCCCAACAGCAGCACCAGCAGCCACTCATTGGTGGTGAAGGTGGTCAGCCAGCGCTTGAGCGGGCCGGACCAACCCAGCCAGGCGACGGTAAACAAACCGCTGACCGCCAGGTCAAAAAACATCAGCCGCCGGCGCAGACGGGCGTACTCTTTGGCCTGTTTCTGCGTGGCGGGATCGATGGCCAGGGCTTGAGTCACCCGCCGATTGTAATGGGCTATGCCCTGGCTGTCCAGCAAAGCTGGCCAAAACTACGGTCCAGGCCATCTCCGCCGTGCGCCCTCGGCGTAAATCGGCCTCTTATGCTAGAATTTTCGCCGGGGCGAACCAACTGGTTCGTTCACCTGCCATCTGACCCAATCCCTTGTCACCCCTAACCCCGCTCCTAATTTTGTTCGTAGGCGCCGGCGGCCTGTTGTTGGGCTTGCTGCCGCGCTTCCGCTACACCGGCCTAATCGCGGTGGCCGCCGCCGCTGGCGCCATCCTGGCCCTGCTGTTTATGGCCCTGCGGCTGCCGGTGACTGCCACCCTGTCGCGTTGGGCGCCGGCGGACCTTCTGGGCACCGGTCTCACCCTCTCAGTGGATGGCCTGGCCTGGCTGTTTGGCCTGGGCGTTTTGGCCGTCGCGCTGTCGGCTCTCGTAACCGGGTTGGCCCGGCCCGGCGGTCGCCGCGTGGGCACGCGCGTGACCATGCTGCTGCTGACCGCTGGCGGCCTGATCTCCATTTTCTCCGACAGCTTGCTCACCCGCGTGATGGCCTGGGCCTTCCTCGATCTCATTTACTTCCTGGCGCTCCTCTTCCTGGCCGAAGCCGACGGCCTGGAGCCGCAGGCGGTGCTCAACCTGGCCTTCAACTCGGTGGGCACCCTGCTGGCGGTGGGCGCGGCAGTGATGATCAGCCGCACCAGTCCCACGCTGTCGCTGCGGGACGCGGCCATCACCTCCCAGTCCGCCCTGCTGATCACTTTGGCCGCGGTCTTTCGCCTCGGCCTCTTCCCGCTGCACCTGGGTCTGCCGACCGAGATCAATATCCGCCAGGGCCTGGGCACCCTGCTGCGCCTCATACCGGCCGCCGTGGCGCTCGAAATGCTCAGCCGGCTTACCGTCTTTGGCTTCGACGAACCCATCCGCCTCTGGTTCACGGTCTTTGGCGTGGCCGCCGCCCTGGTGGGCGCCATCCAGTTGTGGAGCGTGGCCGACCCGCGCCAGGGTCTGGCTTACGTCATCATCGCGCAGTCCGGCGTGGCGCTGCTGGCCGGTCTGTGGGGCGGGGCGCAAGCGGCGCTGTCGCTGGCGGCCACCGCGCTCACACTGCTCCTGGGCAGCGCGCTCGTCTTCCTGGCCAACGGCCACGACGAGCAGCATCCTGGGGGGAGCGTCCTGTCTGGGCTGGGTGCCGCCGCGCTGCTGGGGCTGCCGGCCACCATGGGCTTCTTGGGTGTGGGCCACTTGTACAGCAGCCTCTTGGCCGCCGGCGGTTGGGCCTGGCTGGTGCTGGCCGCCGTGGTGGTTGCACAGACGATTCTCGCCGCCGGTCTGCTCTACACCCTTTTTTGGGCCGGCCAGCCCGCAACCGGCGATCCGGCCCTGGTGGCCGCCTATTGGGGTGGGCTCAGCCTGCCCGCCATCCTACTGGTCGCCACCGCGGTGTTCGGCGGCGTCATCGCGGACACCGTGGGCCTCCCGGCGCCGGGTACCCTTGGCTTCTCGGGCATCCGCAGCTTCGTGGCGCTGGGTCTGGTATTGGTCACCGGTGGCGCCGGCTTCGCCTTGTGGCGCTTTCAAGACGTGGTGCGCGGCGGCTCAAGCGTGTTCGCGGGCGCCTCGCTGGCCTCGCTGGGCCGGCTGGACTGGCTGTATCGGCTCGTTTGGGGCGTCATTCGCGGCTTCGGCAGCGTGGTGGATACGCTCGCCAATGTGCTGGAGGGTGAGGGCGCCATCCTGTGGGCTCTGGTGGCCGGGATCCTGGTCTGGCTGCTGGTGAAGTCATGAGACCCGCTTTGAACGGCGCCGACCCCGGGGGCGTCTGGGCGTGATGGACGAATTTCTCGCACGCCTGTTGACCCCCGCGCTCGCAGCCTTGCTGCTGGCCGCCGCCGCGCTGGTGCTCTTCAACGACTGGCGCATTCGCCTGGCGGCGCTGGCAGTCCAGTACACCGCCGCCGCCATCTTGGTCACGCAGGCCGTGCGCGTGGAGGTAGCCTTCGCCAAGTTCGTGGTCGGCTGCCTGGTGGTGGTCATCCTGGTCATCACCGCCGCCCAATTCAACTTCGGCCGTCCCACGCTGGCCGAGCCCGACCCAGAGCCAGACGCCGACGCGCGCCCGCGCCGTTTTGAAGTGCCCACCGGCTTGCCCTTCCGGTTCATGGCCACGCTCATGTTTATCATCGCCGCTCTCTACCTGGCCACTCAGCCCAACATGGTGCTCCCCGGCCTCCAGGTGGCGCCCGCTATCAACATCGCGAGCTATCTGCTCATGGCCCTCGGCCTGCTCAACCTGGGCCTGAGCGAGGAGCCCATGCGCTCCGGCACCGGCCTGCTGACCTTGTTGACGGGCTTCGAGATCTTCTACGCCGTGGTGGAGCCCTCTCTGGCCATCGTGGCGCTGCTGGCCGCCGCCGAGTTTGGGGTCGCGCTGGCGGTTAGCTACCTCACCGTGCTCCAGCACGCTCGCAATGGCGAGGCGGTGAACGGCTGATGTCGGCCCCGATCATCTTCATCGCCTTTCCGGCTATCGCCGCGCCGCTCGTGTACCTCATCCGGCGCGTGCGCGGCCCCGCCACGACCCTGTCGATCCTGGCGACGGTGCTGCTCGGCTTCCTGGCGTTGGGTTTGCCCCTGGACCAGCCGGCCGCCTGGCTGGGCGGCGCCACGGTGGACAGCACGTGGACCGTGCTGGGCCGGGTCTTCGAGATCGAGCCGGGCGACCGCCCGGCCCTGGCCTTTATTTTCTGGCAGGCGGCCTTGCTCTTCCTGGTCTCGGGCATTGGCGAGACCAACGACCTGTTCTTGCCCGCTGCCCTGGCCAACCTTGGCCTGGTGGCGGCCGCCCTGTTCGTCCGGCCGTTTCTGTTCGCGGCGCTGTTCTTGCAGTTGGGCGCGGCTGTGGCCGTATTTATGCTGGCCGGCGGCGTGTACCCCGCCAGCGCGCAGGGTCCGCCGGCCACGCGCGGCGCACTGCGCTACCTGGTCTACACCACCCTCGGTGTGCCCTTCATCCTGCTGACGGGCTGGCTGCTCGAGGCCAATGCCGCCAACCCCACTGACACGACCTACATCCAACAGGCCACCCTGCTGCTCATGGTGGGTTTTGCGGTGCTCACGGCCGTGGTGCCCTTCCACAGTTGGGTGCCGGCCATCGCCGAGCAGGCCTCGCCGTACGCTGTCGCCTACGTGCTTACAGTGCAGCGGCTGGCCGTCCTGTTCCTCATGCTGTCCTTTCTGAACGCCTACCCCTGGCTCGGGCAGAACCCCATGGTCTACCGGGCCTTGACCCTGGCCGGCGGCAGCATGGTGCTGGCCGGCGGTGTGCTCGCGTTTGGGCAGCGGAATTTTGGGCGCGTGATGGGCTATGCCGTGCTGGTGGACTTTGGGGCCGTGCTGCTGGGGGTTGGGCTGGGCAGCCGGGCGGGGGTGGAGGCAGCGCTGGTGACCATGGCGTTGCGCGGCCTGGCCCTGCCTCTGTGGGCGCTCGGCCTCGACCAGATGCGCCAGGCGGTGGGCAGCGATCAGTTTGACGCGCTGGCCGGCTTTGCGCGGCGCTATCCGCTGGCGGCCGCGGCGCTCGTGGCAGGTTTGTTGTCCCTGGTGGGCTTCCCGCTCACGGCCGGTTTCACTGGCCGTTGGGCGCTGCTGCACCTGCTGGCCCAGATCCACCCGACCTCCGCGATCCTGCTCTTACTGGCCACCGTGAGCGTGTCGCTGGTCTGCGCGCGCGGCCTGGCCGCCATGCTGACGCCAGCCGCGCCCCTGGAAGGCGAAGAGCCGCTGCCGCCGGCGCCCGTTGGCCGCCTGGCACTGGCGTTGTACGCGATCGGCTTCACGGTCCTGCTGGCGATTGGCTTCTTTCCGCAGTGGCTGCTGCCGGCGGTAGCCGGCACCGCGGCGGTGTTTACTCGCCTGGCACCATAGGTCAGCGGGTGATCAAAAACGGCGGGCTGTGCCCGCCGTTTTTTGATCACCCCGTTTCTCTCTGGCCAGAGTGCAGCGGTTCCAACCGCGGGATCAACTGTGTCCAATCATAGCCCGCCTGCACAAAGGCCCGCCCGGCCTGACCGAGATCGGCAGCGCGCGCCGGATCTGCCAGCAGGGCCAGGACTGCTTCAGCAAACCCGGCCGCGCTGTCTGCCAGGAGCAGTTCGCGGCCCGACTGCACCTCAAATCCCTCGGCGCCGAGCGTGGTTGACACGACCGGCCGCGCCAGCGCCATGGCCTCCAACAACTTGAAGCGTGTGCCGCCACCCATCCGCAACGGGGCGACGTATACCCCGGCATGGCTGATGTAGGGGCGGGCATCCTCGACCGCGCCGGTCACAATCACGCCACCTTGCCCGTGCCGTCGCGTCAGGCTGGGCGCCGTCTTCTGCCCAACGATCAGGAACCGAGCGTTGGGCCGTCCCGCTCGGATGCGCGGCAGGATTTCGTCGGCGAACCACAGCGCCGCATCCACATTCGGCCGGTAGTCCATCTTCCCCGTAAAGACGAGGCTGTCAGCGGCCCCCATTTCGGCTGGCCGCAGACCGGCGCCGGCATAGTCGGCCAGGTCAATGCCATTGGGAACGATCACGGGCCCCAGCCCGGGCACCAATCTCCGCAGGGCGCTGGCATCCTCTTGCGACACGCACACGACGCCATCGGCCGCGCGGCAGACCTCGGCCTCGAAGCGTGCCAGCCGCGGAACTTGCTGCCAGGAATACAGCGCAACCGGCCAGCGGCGCCATTGACCCAGGTCACTCCGAAAGGCCCGCCGCTGCAGCACATGCTCGGCGTTGTGCGCATCGTAAATGATGCGCGCTTTAGGGGCCGCTGCCCGGACAGCGCTAAGGTAGCGGGCCATTTCCAGCCCTTCTATGTGGATGACGTCAAAGGCTGAGTTTGAAAGCAGTTCGGTCAGAGCGCGTTCAAAACCGGCCGACCGTAAGCGGGCGGCCAGGTCGGCCTCGCCGTGCAGTAGGCTGCGCACCCGGTCGGCCTTTGATCGGTGCGGCACGGGCACGGTGACCACGCGTTGGCAGGTGGTGCGCAGGGCTTCCGGCTCGCTGCCTTGACCTTCTTCCACGAACGACAGCAGACTGACCGCATAGCGCTTTGACAGGTGGCTGATCAGGCCCCAATTGCGGATAGCCGTGCCCTGCCGGGGCGGGTACGGCAGTTGCGGGGTCAGAAAGAGCAGGGAACGGGTCACGAGGCGTCGTTCAGTTGGCCAGCACGTGCCGGTACAAATCCAGGGTGGCGCGGACGGTCTGGTCCCAGGTGAAACGCCGCGCTTGGGCCAGGCCCAGGTCGATCATCTTCGCCCGCAAGGCCGTGTCGGTGAGCGCCCGCCGCAGGCTGTCGGCCATAGCCTCGGGGTCGTCGGGATCGATCTGCAGCGCGGCCTCCCCCGCGATCTCGGGCAGGGAGGCGCGGTTGGCGACGACGGCCGGGGTGCCGCTGGCCATGGCCTCCAGCACCGTAAAGCCAAAGCCCTCATAGTGCGAGGGCAGCACAAACACCCCGGCGCCGTGGTATAGGGCTCGCAGCTGCGGCTCGGTCACCTCGTCCAAGAAGCGCACGTGCGGTTCCAGCCGCAGCTCGCGCAGCCGCGTCTGCACCTGTTCGAAGAGCCAACCCCGCCGGCCGGCGAGGACCAGGGGCGGCGCGTCTGGGAGCAGGCCGCGCAGCCGCGCATACGCGGCCAATAGGCCCGGCACGTTCTTGCGCGGCTCAAAAGTGCCGACAAATAGGACGTACCCGGCCGCCAGACCCATGTCGGCCAATACCGGCTGGCTGGCCTGACCGTTAGCCTGAAACCCCGGGTCCACTCCCAGGTGGATGACCGTCACCTTCTCGGCCGGCACCGCCAGCCGCTCCACCAGGTCGGCCTTGGTGGCATGCGAGTCGGCCGAGATGGCGTCGGCCCGCCGTACGGCCCAGGCGATCTGGTCGTTGTAGTAGCGGCGGCTCGCGGGGGTCAGAAACTCTGGGTAGAACAGAAAGGTCAGGTCATGCACGGTGATGACCGACCGCCGGTACCCGGCCAGCGGGGGGATAAAATCGGGCGAGTGCAGCAAATCGAGCCGCCTGGGCCACACCTCCATGCTCAGCGCCAGCCGCTCCAGCCGGTGGTGGGCCGGCGTCCAACAGTCCACGCGTTTGGCCCGCGTCGAAAAGGTGTCTCGCTGTCCCCGGCGGTAGAAATGTGTGTGCGCATTGGCGGGGTCCAGTGCGGGCAGGCCCGCCGCCAGGTGCCGAATATACCGGGCAATACCCCCGCCCGTGTAGTACGTCAGGCGCACATCGAGGCCAAAGCGGTAGGGCATGGCGCGATTATACTCGCACCCGTTCTGCACCAGAGCCAAACTGGCCGGCTTGGCGCAGGCGCAGCCTGCGTGCCCGCACGTCTGTGGACCCCCAAATGTGGCCCGCCTGCGGTTGCGGCCGGCGTCTAATGGCGTCGATTGCGCAGCGGACGCCCCGTGCCAACGGTCCGTCGCGCACAGCGGATCGTCTTTCGTCTGTCGTCATTGGTTGTATAATCCCGCCACTGTATTGCTAAGGAGCTGCTATGGATATCGAACAGGCTGCGAAGACCATCCAGTGGCTGGATGACGAACGGCGCAAGGACAAACAAGAGATTACCGCGCTGCAGGAGCGCGTGGGGGCCCTCGCGGGCGAAAATACCGCTCTGCACCGCAAGCTGCACGAGATGGAAGCGTCGATTGCCACAGTAAACTCCACTGTCCAGCGGCTCACCAAAGTTGATTCCATCCTCGACCTCTACCGGAAGGAAATGGCCCGGCAGCTTGAAGAGATCGAGCGGCGCCGGGTGGAAGCGGAAAAGGAGGCCGAGCGCCTGCGCAAGATCGAGCGCGATTCCACCCATAAGACCCTGGCGGACCTGCGCAAAGGGCTGGAAAGCCTGCCCAAGATTGAGCGCACCCTGAGCACCCGCCAGGATGAGGAAAGCCGCGTCACGCGCCTGATCGCCGAGATCCAGCTCAAGGTCAGCGAGTTCAACAAACACGTGGACGAGCGCAACCGCGCCGTGACCGTGCTGGATGAGAGCCGCCGCCAGGACACCAAGCGCATCGTGGACCTGCAGACCGAGGTGGTGGAGCTGCGCAAGCGCTTTGACGACAACCGCGGCAAGCTGGAAATTCTCGAGGACATCACCCGCCGCACCGATGTGCGCCTGGGCGAGGTCTTCCTGGCTGAAAATGACCGCAAGGCGCTCCAGGCGCACTGGATCGAAGCGCAGTCGGTGGTGCTCACCGAGCAGGACCGCAAGTTGGCCGACATGAAGGCCAAGGTCGAGGCCGAGCTGCACAGCATTGGCGATTACGCCCGCCGCATGGACCAGCACACCGAGAACTTCCGCGACATGCGCCGCATTGTGGAAGAAGCGCGCCAGCTTGTGGAGATCGTCGAGCGCCGGGTGGGCGAGGCGGCCGAAGTCCAGCGCCTTTCGGAAGAGCGCTTCCGGCAGGACTGGGCTTCCTTCCTGGCCGACGACCAGAAGCGCTGGACCACTCACATGCTGCTGCGCGACGAGCAGTGGCGTGAGCACGACCGGCTGAGCGGCAAGCAGGCCGAGCGCGTGAGCGAGTACGAAGAACAGATCGCCGAGATGGCGACCACCCTGCGGCAGGTGCAGGCCCTGGACGCCAGCCGCATGCAGACCCTGCTGAACGTGGTGCGCGAGATCGCCGCCGACTACGACCCGAGCTACACCAAGGTGCGCTGACGGCCTGGCCCAACCCTCCTTCCCACTTTCCCTCACCCATGCACGTCATCGGCACGGCCGGCCACGTCGACCATGGCAAGTCAACGCTCGTAGAGGCGCTGACCGGCATCCACCCCGACCGCCTCAAAGAAGAGCGCGAGCGCCAAATGACCATCGACCTGGGCTTTGCCTGGCTCAAGCTGGCCGAGGGCGAAGAGGTTGGCGTGGTAGACGTCCCCGGGCACCGCGATTTCATTGAAAACATGCTGGCCGGCGTCGGCGGCCTCGACGCTGCCCTGCTGGTCATTGCCGCCGACGAAGGCGTGATGCCCCAAACCCGCGAACATCTGGCCATTCTGGACCTGCTGCAGATCCCGGCCGGCGTGGTGGTGCTGACCAAGGCCGACCTGGTGGAGGCCGACTGGCTGGACTTGGTCGCCGCCGATGTCGCCACTGTGCTCGACGGCACGGCGTTGGCCAAGGCGCCGGTCGTGGCGGTCTCGGCCCGCACGGGCGCGGGTCTGGACGACCTGCGCCAGGCACTCCGCGCCGTGCTGGCCGCGCGCCCTCCACGGCCAGACCTGGGCCGGCCGCGCCTGCCGGTGGACCGCGTATTCAGCCTGCCCGGTTTCGGCACCATCGTCACCGGCACGCTGGCCGGCGGCGCGCTGGCGGTGGGCGATGAGCTGGTGCTGCTGCCCGAAAGTCTCCCGGCGCGTGTGCGCGGCCTGCAAACCCACAAAACCAAGATCGAGCGCGCCCAGCCTGGCAGTCGCGTGGCCGTCAACCTGGCCGGCGTGGACCTGGGCCAGGTGCGGCGCGGCATGGTACTGGCGCGACCGGATAGCTTTCAGCCCACCCGTATGCTCGACGTCCGTCTGCGCCATCTCCCCGACACGGGGCTGCCGCTCAAACACAACACCGAGGTCAAGTTCTTCGTGGGCGCGGCCGAGGTGGTGGGCCAGGTACGCTTGTTGGAGAATGCGGCCGGGCAGGCGCTGGCGCCGGGCGCCTCGGCCTGGGCGCAGTTGGTGCTGGCCGCGCCGGTGGTGGTGGCCAAGGGCGACCGGTTCATCCTGCGCCGGCCGTCGCCGGGTGACACCATCGGCGGCGGTGAGGTCATTGACCCGCACCCCAAGCGCCGCCATCGGCGCCAAGACGCGGCTGTCATCAACCGGCTGGAGACTCTGGCCCGCGGCACGCCGGGCGAGATGTTGGCGCAGGCGCTGGATGGGCTGGGCCTGGCCGCTGTGGGCGAGGCCTTACAGCGCTCCGGCCTGGACAACGCGGCCGGCCTCGAAGCCCTGGCCGAGGCACGCGAGCTGGGCCTGCTGGTTGAGTTGGAGGGGGAGCAATTGGCCGTGTCGCGCGCGGTCTGGGGCCGGCTGGAAGCGGCCCTGGCCGCCGCCTTGAGCCATTACCACGCGGCCCATCCCCTGCGCATTGGCATGTCGCGCGAAGAGCTGAAGAGCCGCCTGACCCAGGCGGTAGACGCCCAATGGCGCGCGCGGCTGACGACCAAGGTGTTCAACGCCGTGATTGCCAGGGCCACGCAGATCGGCCTGTTGGCCTCGACGGGCGCGTCGGTGCGGCTGGCGCGGCACACGGTGGCGCTGACCCCGGCGCAGCAAGCGCAGGTGGACGCCGTTTTGGCCGGCCTCCGCCGCGATCCCCACAATACCCCCTCGACCAAGGAGGTCCTGGCGCGCGTTGGCGACGAGCTGCTGGCGGCCCTCTTCGAGCAGGGCTGGCTGATCGCCGTCTCGCCGGAGGTGCTGTTTGACGCCGAGAGTTATCGCCAGATGGTCGACGGCGTCCGCCTGCACCTCCAGGCGAACGGCCGCATCACGGTGGCCGAGGTGCGCGATCTGTTCACCACCTCGCGCAAATATGCGCTGGCGCTGATGGAGCATCTCGATGCCATCGGCGTCACGCGCCGCGTGGGCGATGAGCGCGTGCTCAAAAATGCATGACGTGATACACTCCCTCGCATGCGGGTGAAAACAGTCGGCGCCATTCGATATTACGAGTTTGAGAGCTTAGAGCCAGCGGTGGTGGCCCAGGCGGTCTTCGCGCGGCACGGCGGCCAAAGCCCTGCGCCCTACGCCTCGCTAAACATGTCCGTCAGCACGGGTGATACCCGCGAAAACGCGCAAGCCAATTGCACGCGCGCCTTTAATGCGGTGGAGCGCGACCCGGCCTCCGTGGCCGACCTGTGGCAGGTGCATTCGGCCGACGTGGTGGTGGCCGATACGCCCAACGCGCCCGCTGACCACAAGGGCAAGGCCGATGCGCTCATCACCGATCGGCCCGCGGTCACCCTGTTTCTGCGCTTTGCCGATTGCGTGCCGATCTTGCTTTACGACCCGCGCCGGCCCGCCGTGGGGGTCGTGCACGCCGGGTGGCGCGGTACGTTGGCCAGGGTAGCGCCGGCCGCGGTGCAGGCCATGACCGAGCGCTACGGCTCGCGCCCCGGTGATCTCATCGCCGGGATCGGCCCGTCCATCGGGCCGTGCCACTATTCCGTCGGTCCCGAGGTGGTGGAGCAGACCCGCCAAGCCTTTCCCGAGGCCGGTGACGAGCTCTTGCCGCGCGTGAACGGCGGCCACCATCTAGACTTGTGGGCGGCCAACGCTTACGCCCTGCGCCAGGCCGGGGTGGGGCAGATTGAAACCAGTGCGCTCTGCACCGCCTGCCATCCCGAAGAGTTCTTTTCCCATCGCGGTCACGGCGCGCGGACCGGACGCTTTGCCGCGCTGATTGGTCTGCGCTAGAGCCCGCCATGCCCAGCCTGGCGGAGAATATCGCAGGGGTTCAGGCCCGCGTGGCCGCCGCCGCCCGCCAGGCCAGCCGCGACCCGGCTGACGTGACCCTGGTGGCGGTGAGCAAGACCCATCCCGCGGAGCAGGTGGCCGCGGCCGCCGCCTGCGGCCTGACGCTTTTCGGCGAGAACCGGCTGGAAGAGGCGCTGCCCAAGATGCAGGCGCTGGCCGATCGCCCGGGCCTGGTGTGGCACATGCTCGGCCACTTGCAGAGCCGCAAGGCCCGCGACGCCGCCCTGGCCGGCTTTGGGCTCATCCACTCGGTGGATACGGTCAAGCTGGCGCAGCGGCTGGCGCGCTCGGCCGCAGAAGCCGGCCGGCGCGTGGAGGTGCTGTTGGAGTGCAACGTTTCGGGCGAGCTCAGCAAAGCGGGTTTCCGCGCCGACGATCCCGCGCAATGGGAAAGGCTGCTGCCTGAGTTCGAGCAGTTGGCGGCGCTGCCTGGGCTGAGCGTGCGCGGCCTGATGACCATGGCCCCGATCGTGGCACAGCCGGCGGAGGCCCGGCCCTACTTCGCCCGTCTGCGCAAACTGCGCGATTTCCTGGCGCGGCGCGGGCCGGGCGCCGCGTGGCAGGAACTTTCGATGGGCATGACGGACGATTTCGAAGCGGCCATTGCCGAGGGGGCCACCCTCGTGCGCATCGGCCGCGCCATTTTTGGAGAGCGCGCCTGACGGCCCGCTGAAGGAGAGACCACGGGTGGCAAACTACCTGATCCTACTGGTCCAGATGGTCTACAATGTCATTGTCGTCATTCTTATCCTTAATGCCCTGCTGTCGTTTGCGCCGCTGGACCCCGGGCATCCCGCGCGGCGCTTCCTCAACAACCTGGCCGAGCCGCTTGTGCGCCCCTTTCGCCGCCTGGTCCCGCCCGTCGGCATGTTCGACCTGTCGGTGATGGTCGCCCTGTTTGCCTACTGGTTGATCCGCCTGGTCCTCGTGT
Organism: uncultured Anaerolineales bacterium; assembly: GCA_964449185.1. Taxonomy (GTDB): domain Bacteria; phylum Chloroflexota; class Anaerolineae; order Anaerolineales; family UBA6663; genus CAYUYN01. Next base: position 17,437 of record CAYUYN010000009.1, read on the forward strand.
CGTTGATCCAGAGGGCCTTTGCCTAGCGCTGGTTCGCCAGTTGCGTGGCCGTGCCACCGGAGGCACCATGCGGAAACCAAAGTTTAGTGATGCCCAGCGCGGCGCCGCGATCACCGTCAAGGTGACCCCGCGCGCCAAGAAGACGGCCGTGGCCGGCGTGATGGACGATGGCACCATCAAGATCAAAATCGCCGCGCCGCCGGTGGATGGCGCCGCCAACAAGGCCCTTATTGAGTTCCTGGCCGAGACCCTGGGCCTGCCCAAGAACCAGGTGGACATCGTGGCCGGCGAGACCTCGGAGCGCAAACTAATTTCCTTGGTCGGCATCAGCCCCGGCAAGGTCGACACGATTCTGCGCGGCCTGGCGGGCGATGCGGACGAGCCCGAAGACGCCCCCAACGGCAGCGCGGTTTAACGAAGCGCCTGAAAAGCTTCTGTGGTGGTGCCCCCTGGCCTGCACTCGCAGCGCAGCGGAGGGTGTGGGCGCTGTCCGCCTTTGCACCAACGGGTGGCTGGCGGTAGACGCTACGCAGCGCGCCTCGCTTGCGGGCCCGCGGCCACCGCGCGCTACGCAGCCTGCGGGGACGCGAGGGGAGGGCAAAGCGCACCCCCACGTTCTGCACAACCCGCCTCCAAATAGAATCTCTATTTCTGCCATACGACCGGGCCTTGACGCGCTTGCCGCGCAAGGCTACGATAGGGTTGTTAGTCTCAATAAAGAATCCCCCATGACATTACCCGTACATGGCTTCATCGTCGGAACCCGCCTGGCTGCTGACCCCGCCGCGGCTGGTTTGTTGGCCGACGCCCACGCCCTGGGCGTCACGCGCCTGAACCACCTCCGCTGCTACACCCTGTATTTTGTCGAGGGGCATGTCACGGCCCCAGAACTCGACCGGTTGGCCGCCGAGCTTTTCGGCGACCCCGTCGCGCAGACCTCCGTTCGCAGGAGCGCCAGCGCCGGCGGGGTCGCGTTTGTTAACGGGTCGAACAGCAGCGCCAATGAACACGTGATTGAAACCGCACTGCGCCCGGGCGTCACCGATCCCGTCGCCGACCAGATCGCGCGCTATGCGCGGCTCCTGGGCGTCACCGGTGTCGAGCGCGCGGCCACCGGCCAGCGTTACGTGCTGCATGGCGAACTGACCACCGCCGATCTCGACTTTCTGGCCCAGCGCCTGCTGGCGAACCCCGTCATCCAACACTACACCTTTGGCGCCATCGCCCCCAGCTTCCCCCAAACCGTGGCAACCTCCGGACAGGTGGAGGTGCTGCCCGTGCGCGAACTGGACCGTGCCGAATTGTTGGCGCTTTCCGCTGACCGCCGCGCGGCCTTGGACCTGGCCGAGATGGAGGCGGTGCAGGCCTACTACCGCGCCGAGGGCCGCGACCCGACCGACGTGGAGTTCGAGACCATCGCCCAAACCTGGAGTGAACACTGCGTCCATAAAACGTTCAAAGCATTCATAGAGGTCAGAGGTCACGCGGAGCGGGCAGATGTCAGAGAGACTTTTTCTGACCTCCGACCTCTGACCTCTGACCTCCAGATCAACGGTCTCCTCCGCACCTACCTGCGCGCCGCCACCGACAAGATCGCCGCGCCGTGGGTGCGCTCGGCCTTTGTGGACAACGCCGGCATCATCGACTTTGACGACGAGTACGAAGTGTCCTTCAAGGTGGAGACCCACAACCATCCTTCAGCCATCGAGCCCTTCGGCGGCGCCAACACCGGGGTGGGGGGCGTGATCCGTGATGTGCTGGGCGTTTCGGCCCGCCCGATTGCGGCCACCGACGTGCTGTGCTTTGGCCCACAGGACGCCGGCACCGCCGGCGAGCATCTGCCCGCTGGCGTGCTGCCGCCGCGCCTGGTGCGCTCGGGCGTGGTGGCCGGCGTGCGCGACTATGGCAACAAGATCGGCCTGCCGACCGTCAACGGCGCCATCTGGTATGACCCTGGCTACACCGCCAACCCCTTGGTCTTCTGCGGCTGTGTCGGCCTGGCGCCCAAGGGCCGCCATCGCAGCACGCCGCGGCCGGGAGATCGCGTCATTGTCTTGGGTGGCCGCACCGGCCGTGACGGCCTGCGCGGCGCCACTTTCTCGTCGATGACGATGGACGCGCAGACCGGCACGGTCGCCGGCGCCTCGGTACAGATTGGCAACCCCATTGTGGAGAAGGGCCTCATCGAGGTCATCACCCGCGCGCGCGACCAGGGCTTGTACAACGCCATCACCGACTGCGGCGCGGGTGGGCTTTCCTCCGCGGTCGGCGAAATGGCCAGCCGCACCGGCGCCGAGGTGGATCTGGCCGCCGTGCGCTTGAAGTACCCCGGCCTCGCGCCGTGGGAAATCTGGCTGTCCGAGGCCCAGGAACGCATGGTCCTGGCCGTCGCCCCGGCGCGCGTCGCGGCGGTCCAGGCCGTGGCCGACACCTTCGACGTTGAGCTGACCGACATTGGGTCCTTCACCGGCACGGGCCGGTTGCGTGTGCGTCACGCCGAGCGCGCCGTGCTCGACCTGGACAATGCCTTTCTGCACGACGGCCTCCCGCAGCGGCGTCTGTGCGCCGACTTGCCCCGGGCCGCGCCGGCCACGGTCACCCCGGCCGCGGGTTCGCCCGCGCGCCAAGGCGTCGATCTCGGCGCCGTGCTGCTGCATCTTTTGTCGCATCCCAACATCGCCACCAAGGCCGATGTCATCCGCAGCTACGACCACGAGGTCCAGGGCGGCACGGTGGTGAAGCCCTTGACGGGCGTGCAGAATGACGGCCCTTCCGACGCCTGCGTGCTCAAACCCCTTGGCACCAGCGGTCTGCGCGGCATTGTGATCTCAAACGGTCTGAACCCCGAATACGGCAAGCTCGACCCGTACAACATGGCGCTGAGCGTCGTGGACGAGGCCATCCGCAATGCCGTGGCCGTCGGCGCTGACCCTGACCGCCTCGCCTTGCTCGACAACTTCTGCTGGGGCGACCCGCGCCGTCCCGACACGCTCGGAAGCCTGGTCGAGGCCGCGCGCGGCTGCCATGACGCCGCGCTGCACTACGGCGCGCCTTTCATCTCCGGCAAGGACTCGCTCAACAACGAATACCTTGGCTCTGACGGCCAGCGCCACGCCATCCCGCCAACCCTGCTGATCTCGGCGCTCGGCCTCATTCCCAACATCACCCAGGCCGTCACCATGGACCTCAAGGCCCCGGGCAACGCCGTGTATCTGTTGGGCGATGCCCAGCCCGTCTTTGGCGGCAGCCACTTTCGCTTGCTCCATCCTGTAGCCGGCGCTGATAATGTTCCCGGGATCGCGCTCAGTGCCCCCGCGCTCTACCGCGCCCTGCACAGCGCCATGCGGGCGGGCCTGGTGCGGGCCTGCCACGACCTCAGCGAGGGCGGCCTGGCCGTCGCCGCCGCCGAAATGTGCATTGGCGGGCGGCTGGGTCTCTCCCTCGCGCTGGGCGCAAGCGAGCCCGTGGCGGCGTTGTTCGGTGAAAGCAACGGACGCTTGCTGGTCGAAATTCGCCCCGAACAAGCTGCGCCCTTCGAAACTCACCTGGCCGGCTTGCCCGCACAGCGCGTCGGCGCCGTCACCGACGATGGCACGCTGGTCATTGACGCCGGCGGCCGGCGGCTGTCATTGCCGGTCGACGCGCTGGTGGCGGCCTGGACCCGCACCGCTTGAGGCCACGATGCCCGTGCGCGCCTTGATCCTCCACGCCAACGGGAGCAACCGCGATCGCGAGGCCGCGCAGGCGCTGCAGCTCGCCGGCGCCGCGCCCGAGATCGTCCACCTCAACCAGCTCCGCGCCGGTGCCCACCGTTGGGATGACTATCAGCTCCTCGTGTTGCCCGGCGGCTTTTCCTACGCCGATGCCCTGGGCGCCGGCAAGCTGATGGCCCTGGACCTCAACGCCTACTTCTCCGACGAAGTGCGCGCCTTCGTCGACAGCGGCCGTCCCGTCATTGGCATCTGCAACGGCTTCCAGGCCCTGGTCAAAGCGGGCTTACTGCCTGGCGCCCATGGCGGCAGTGCGCCCGCCACCACCCTCACCTTCAACGCCGCCGGCCGCTTCGAGTGCCGCTGGGTGTCCCTCTTGCCTCAGTCGCAGCGCTGCGTGTGGACCCGCGACTTGCCCGAGGCGGTGTACTGCCCGGTGGCGCACGGGGAGGGCAACTTTGTCGCGGCCGAGCCGCACGTTATTGACGCCTTGCGGGCGGCCGGCCAGATCGCGCTGGTCTATGGCGGCCCGGACGGCGCGCCCGCGCAGGGCGCCTACCCGTATAATCCCAATGGCTCGGCGGGCGATATCGCCGGCATCTGCAACCCCGCCGGCAACGTGCTGGGCCTGATGCCGCATCCGGAGGACCATCTCTTCAACTATCAGCACCCGCGCTGGACGCGCGGCGAGACCGCCGGGCTGGGCTTGCCGCTGTTTTTGAATGGGGTGCAGTACGCCGCTGGACTCTAAATTGCCCACCTCACCCGAGATCGAAGCCCTGCTGCCCGTCGCGCTCAGCGACACGCACCTGCCGCTGCCCAATAAGCAAGCGGGCAAAGTGCGCGACAGCTATTCGCTGCCCAACGGCCGGCGTCTGCTGGTCACCACCGACCGGCTGTCGGCCTTCGACCGCGTGTTGGCCTGTGTGCCCTACAAGGGCCAGGTGCTCAACCAGATGGCGGCCTGGTGGTTCGAGCGCACCGCCGGCATCATTCCCAATCACTGCCTGTCGCTGCCCGACCCGCAGGCCCTGGTGGCCATCGAAGCGCAGCCCTTCCCGGTCGAGGTTATCGTGCGCGGCTACATCACCGGTGTCACCACCACCGCGCTATGGTATCGTTACGACCTGGGCGAGCGCGACATTTACGGCTACCGTCTGCCCGAGGGCCTGCGCAAGAACGAGGCGCTGCCCGCACCCATGCTCACGCCCACCACCAAGGGCGGCGCCACCGGCCACGATGAGCGCCTCACCTGCGCCGAAGTGGTCTCGCGGGACCTGCTGGATTCCGATACCTGGGAGCAGGTGCAGGCCGCGGCCCTGGCGCTGTTCGCTTGCGGCCAGACCCTGGCGCGGGCGGCGGGCCTGGTCCTGGTCGACACCAAGTACGAGTTTGGCCGCGCGCCCGATGGCCGCGTGCTGCTCATCGACGAGGTCCACACGCCTGACTCGTCGCGCTACTGGCTTCTGGAAAGCTATGCCCGCCGCCTGGCCGAAGGCGCCGAGCCAGAGAACTTTGACAAGGAATTTGTGCGGCTGGCCTATGCCGAGCGCGGTTATCGCGGCGATGGCCCGCCGCCCGCAATGCCGGCGAGCTTGTGGGTCAGCGCCAGCCGGCGCTACATCGCCCTATACGAAACGCTCACCGGCCGGCCGTTCGAGCCCGGCGCCTACCCGGTGGAGCCGCGCCTCAGCGCCAACCTGCGCCGGGCCGGCCTGCTGCCTTAGCGAAGGACAACCGCCGATGACCGCTGACTTGATTTTTCCCCTCCAGCCCGGCACGCGGGATGACGACGACTCGCCTCACGAAGAGTGCGGGCTGATTGGCATCTACGCGCCCAACGAAGATGTGGCGCGCATGGCCTACTTTGGCCTCTACGCCCTGCAGCATCGTGGGCAGGAGGCGGCTGGCATCGCCGTGTCGGATGGGCAGGGCGCGCGCCTGCACAAGGACGTGGGCCTGGTGGCGCAAGTGTTCAACCCCCAGAACCTGGCGCCGCTCCAGGGCCACTACGCCATCGGGCACACGCGCTATTCCACCACCGGCTCGTCGTTGGCTCGCAACGCCCAGCCGTTCCTGATCGAGACCCAGCATGGCCCGCTGGGGGTCGCCCACAATGGCAACTTGGTCAACACCCAGGCGCTGCGCAACGACCTGCTGCGGCGCGGCGTGGGCCTGTCGTCGTCGTCTGACAGTGAGGTCATCACCATGATGCTGGCCGGTGCGCCCGGCGACACCTGGGAAGAGCGCATCCAGAACGCCATGCCGCATTGGTCCGGGGCCTATAGCTTGGTCATCCTCACGCGCGACACGGTCTTTGCGGTGCGCGACCCGTGGGGCTTTCGGCCGCTCAGCGTGGGGCGCCTGCCCAGCGGCGGCCACGCGGTTGCTTCCGAGACCGGCGCGCTGCGCACCCTGGGCTGCGAAGCCATCCGCGAGGTCAAGCCCGGCGAGATCGTTACGCTCAGCAGCAACGCGCTGCGCGTGCGCCAGGCCGTGCCGCCCCAGGCGCAACTGGCGCGCTGCACCTTCGAGCACATCTACTTCTCGCGGCCCGACAGCTTTTGGGATGGCCTGCACGTTCACCAGGTGCGCCAGCGCCTCGGTGAAGCCCTGGCGCGCGAGGCCCCGGTGCCCGCCGATGTCGTCATCCCCGTGCCGGACTCATCGGTGCCGGCCGCCATCGGCTACGCGCGCGAAGCCCGCCTTCCCTACAACGATGGCTTCATCAAGAACCGCTACATCGGGCGCACCTTTATCCAGCCCACCGATTCGCTGCGCAAGCAGGGTGTGGCGCTCAAGTTCAATACGCTGGCGGAGAACCTGCGCGGCCAACGCGTGGTGGTGATCGACGACAGCGTGGTGCGCGGCACCACCGCCGGCCCGCTGGTGCGCCTGCTGCGCCAGGCCGGCGCGCGCGAGGTGCACCTGCGCGTGACCTGCCCGCCCATCGCGCACCCGTGCTATATGGGTGTGGACATGGGCACCTATGACCAGCTCATCGCCCATCACATGACCTCCGAGGAGATGAGCGACCACTTTGACTGTGACTCGCTGCACTTCCTCTCGCTGGACGGGATGATGCAGGCCATCGATCGCGAAGCGGGCTACTGCAATGCTTGCTTCACCGGCGTCTATCCGCTCGAGTTTGATCTAGAGCGCGGCAAGACCGGTTTTGAAAAGGCGCTGCGCTGATGGACCGTGGCCGAATGCGGGTGCTAATTGTCGGGGGCGGCGGCCGCGAGCACGCGTTGGCGTGGAAGGTCGCGCAGTCGCCGCGCCTGGCCCGGCTCTATTTGGCGCCGGGCAACGCCGGCACGGCGGCGCTGGGCACGAACCTGCCGCTGCGCGCCGATGACCTCGAAGGCCTGGTGCAGTTCGCCACCCCGGCTGAGATCGACCTGGTCATCATCGGCCCCGAGGCCCCCCTGGCGGCCGGCCTGGCCGACGCTCTGCGCGCTGCCGGCCAACGCGTCTTTGGTCCGTCCCAGGCCGCCGCCCAGATCGAAGCCTCCAAGACTTTCGCCAAGGAATTTATGCAGCGCAGCGGCCTGCCCACCGCCGCCAGCGCCAGCTTCACCGACCTCCACGCCGCGGTCGGCCACTTGCTGACCGTTGATTTTGACCAGGCCGGCGTGGTGGTCAAAGCCTCGGGCCTGGCGGCGGGCAAGGGCGTCGTCGTGGCCGACTGCGCGGATGACGCCGAGGCCGCCCTGCGCGCCATGCTGGTCGAGCGCGACTTTGGCTCGGCGGGTGATACGGTGCTCATCGAGGAGCGGCTGTCGGGCGAAGAGGTGTCGCTCCTGGCCTTCACCGACGGTGTGACCGTGCGCCCCATGCCGCCGGCGCAAGACCACAAGCGCTTGCTCGCCGGCGATGAGGGTCCCAACACCGGCGGGATGGGGGCGTACGCACCGGCGCCGGTCTGCCCCCCGGCCCTGGTGGACGAGCTGACCGCGACGATTCTTCAACCCGCCATCGATGGCCTGCGCGCCGAGGGCACGCCCATCGTGGGTGTGCTCTATGCCGGTCTCATGCTGACCGCCGCCGGTCCGCGCGTGCTGGAATTCAACTGCCGTTTTGGCGATCCGGAAACCCAGGCCATCCTGCCGCTGCTCGCGAGCGACCTATTGGATGTGGTTGACGCTTGCGTGGACGGACGGTTGGCGGAGGTCGAGCCGCGTTGGAACCCTGGCGCGGCGGCCTGCGTGGTCATGGCGTCCGCGGGCTATCCCGGCATCAGTTCCACCGGCTGTGCGATAAAGGGCCTCGACGTCTCGCCGCCGCAGACCGCGGTCTTTCACGGCGCGACCGAACAGCAGGCTGGCCAGGTCTTCACCTCGGGCGGTCGCGTGCTCGGCGTCACGGGCTGGTCGGATACCCTAGAAGACGCCATCCGCCGCGCCTATGAGGCTGTGTCGGGCATCCACTTCGACGGGCAGCAGTACCGCGCGGACATCGGCCGGCGCGCGTTGGAGACCAGGCCGTGACCGCGCCAACCGCGTACGCCGCCAGCGGCGTGGACATTGAGGCCGGCAACCGCGCCGTGGCCCTGATGCGCCAGGCGGTCCAGTCCACCTATGGTCCCGCTGTCTTGGCGGGCATCGGCGCCTTTGGCGGCCTATACGACGGTGCGGCGGTCAAGGGGCTGCAGGCGCCCATCCTCGTAGCCTCCACCGACGGCGTCGGCACCAAGGTGCGGCTCGCCGCGCAGGCCGGTCGCTACGCCGGCATCGGCCACGACATCGTCAACCACTGCGTCAACGACATCCTGGTGCAGGGCGCGCGCCCGCTCTTCTTCTTGGACTATATCGCCAGCAGCCGCCTCGACCCGGAGCGGGTTGCGGCCGTGGTGGGCGGCATGGCCGAGGCCTGCCGCGCCGGCGGTTGCGCGCTGCTCGGCGGCGAGACCGCCGAGATGCCCGGCGTGTATGCGCCCGGCGAGTTCGATGTCGTGGGCACCGTGGTGGGCCTGGTGGAGCGCGCCGCCTGCCTGCCGCGCGGCGACCTGGCCGCTGGCGATGTGCTGATCGGCCTGCGCTCGTCCGGCCCTCATACCAACGGCTATTCCCTCATCCGGCGCGTCTTCGAGGGCGTGCCTCTCGATACGGTCTTCCCCGAACTGGGTGTACCCCTGGCCGATGCCCTGCTCGCGCCTCATCGCTCGTATCTGCCCCTCCTCGGCCCGGCGCTGGCGCAGGCCGGCTCGCCCATCAAAGCTCTGGTCCACCTCACCGGCGGCGCCTTCCTCGAAAACATTCCACGCGTGCTGCCCGCGGGCTTGCAGGCCGTGCTGCGGTTGGGCACGTGGCCGGTGCCGCCCCTGTATTCATTGATCCAATCACGCGGTCAGGTGGCCACCGCCGAGATGCACCGTGTCTTCAACATGGGCCTGGGCCTGTTGATGGTTGTGGCCCCGGCCGAGGCCGGCGCTTGGCGTAATGCGTTGGGGGAGGAAACCTGGGTGATTGGCGAACTGGTGCCCGGATCGCGCGGGGTGCGCCTGGCATGACTAAACCCACCTTGCCACGGCTGGTGGTCCTCGTCTCTGGCAGCGGCAGCAACCTGCAGGCGCTGCTGGACGCCTGCCATAACGGCAGCCTGCCGGCCCGCATCGCGGCCGTGGTCTCCAGCCGGGCCGACGCCTATGGCCTCGAGCGCGCCCGCCGCGCTGGCATCCCGGCCGTGACGTTGCCCACGACCCGCCCGGTGGATCGCCATGTCTACGACCAGGCCCTGGCCGACGTGGTCGCCAATTACGACCCTGCGTGGGTCGTGCTGGCCGGTTGGATGCGGCTGTTGAGCAGCGCCTTCCTCGACCGCTTCCCCAACCGCGTCATCAACTTGCACCCGGCGCTCCCCGGGCAGTTCCCCGGCCTCCACGCCATCGAACGCGCCCTGGCGGCCTATCGTGAGGGTGCCATCACCCACACCGGCGTGATGATCCACCTCGTGCCCGACGAAGGCGTCGACGCGGGGCCGGTGTTGGCGCAGGCAGTCGTGCCCATCCAACCCGACGATTCTTTGGAAAGCCTGGAAGCCCGCGTCCACGCCGTGGAGCACCGGCTGTTGGTGTCTACCTTGGCCCGTGTCCTTTACTCGGCCGAGGCCGTCAGATAAGCCGTACGCTTAGGAGAAACACCGGTATGAACGAAGAACTTTTCAATCGCTTCGAATCCCTCACCTTTGACGACGTGCTCATCGTCCCTGGCTATACCGAGGTGCTGCCCGACGAGACCGACGTGACGGCCCAGCTCACGCCGCAGATCCGTCTCAACATCCCGCTGCTGTCGGCCGCCATGGACACCGTCTCGGAAGCGCGGCTCGCCATTGCCCTGGCGCGTGAAGGCGGCCTGGGCGTGATCCACCGTAACCTGTCGACCGAGGCCCAGGCTTCCGAGGTCGAAAAGGTCAAGCGCTCCGAGTCGGGCATGATTGTGGACCCGCTGACCCTGCCGCCCACCGCCACCCTGCGCCAGGCGGCCGACCTGATGTCCCATTTCCGCATCAGCGGCGTGCCCGTGACCGACAACGGCAACGGCGGCCGGCTGGTGGGCATCCTCACCAACCGCGACATCCGTTTTGTGGAGCAGGGCGACTATGCCCGGCCCGTCACCGACTTCATGACCTGCCGCGAACTGGTGACCGCGCCGGTGGGCACCACCCTGGACCAGGCCAAGAGCATCCTGCAGCAGCACCGCATCGAGAAGCTGCCCCTGGTGGATGCTGATGGCTGCCTCAAGGGCCTGATCACGGTCAAGGACATTCAAAAGAAGCGCGACTACCCGCGCGCCGCCATCGACAGCCGTGGCCGTTTGCTGGCGGCCGCGGCCGTTGGCGTGGGCGTTGACCTCGATGAGCGCGTGAGCGCCCTGGTCGCCAAGGGCGTGGACCTGGTGGTGGTCGATACCGCCCACGGGCATTCGGCCGGAGTGCTGCGGGCTGTCGAACGCATCAAGCAGCAGTGGCCGAGCCTGCCCGTCATCGCCGGGAATGTGGTCACGGCCGAAGGCGCCGAAGCCCTGATCCGCGCCGGCGTGGACGGCGTCAAGGTCGGCGTCGGCGCCGGCTCCATCTGCACCACGCGTGTGATCTCGGGCGCGGGCATGCCGCAGGTCTCCGCCATCCACGAGTGCGCGGCCATCACCCGGAAGCACGGTACAACGCTCATTGCCGATGGGGGCATCAAGTTCAGCGGCGACATTGTCAAGGCCATCGCGGCCGGCGCGGATGTGGTCATGCTCGGCGGGCTCCTGGCGGGCCTGGACGAAGCCCCCGGCGAGGTCGAGGTCTCCGAAGGGCGCCGCTACAAGCAATATCGCGGCATGGGCAGCCTGGGCGCCCTCCAGGGCTATGGCAAGGACCGCTACGGCACCGGCCAGGGCACGGCCGGCAAGCTCGTGCCCGAAGGCATCGAAGGCCGCGTGCCCTACAAGGGCCTCCTGCGCGACTACGTCTATCAGCTCGTGGGCGGCCTGCGCTCGGGCATGGGCTATGCCGGCGCCGCCAACCTCGAAGACCTGCGCGCCAAGACGCGCCTCACCCGCATCACCAGCGCCGGCCTCATCGAAAGCCATCCGCACGACGTCACCATCACGCGCGAAGCGCCCAACTACCAGCGCGGGGGGGTAGAAGGGTAACTGCGCCATGCGGCGAGATCGGGCGAGGCGTGGTCCTGTAGGGGCGCCCCCCTGTGGGCGCCCTCTTGCCAGCACTCGCAGCGCAGCGGAGAGTGCGGGTGCCGTAAGCACAACCTGTGCCATAAACTCTTCCCCTGGTAATCCCGCGCACAGCGCGGTAGACTCTCCTCCATTCGCACCACCCTACACGGAGAAACCCGCCTGTGATGCGCTCGTCCCTCATCCTCTTTGCCTTCCTCCTGACCGCCTGTTCTGGGTCGGCCAGCGTGCTCACCCCCACGCCCAGTATGTCTGGCCCGTCGGCCCTCTCGGTCGCCGTGGCCTCCAACGACTTTCCCACCGGCCAGCCGCGCGTGCCCTTCGTGCTCTTCGTGGGCAGCCAGCCCGTGAGCGATGCGCGCTCGGTCACGCTCACCGCCTTCGACCTCAGCTCCGGCACTCCCGTACCCGGCTGGTCCGGCCAGGCCACGCCGTACACCGACTACGCCACGCCCTACTGGGTCGTCTTTCCCGACATTCCGACACCAGGCTATTGGGGGCTGGGTGCGGTGGTCACCCTGGCCGACGGCACCGCCATGCAAGCTCAGTTCACCATCCAGACCGTTGCGGATGTGTCCGCGCCCGCCGTGGGCGAGGTGCCGCCCGCCATCGAAAATCGCACCCTGACCACCGAGCCCGACCTGGCCAAGCTCACCTCCGACCCGGTTCCCGAGCCTGGCCTGTACGCCATGACCGTGGCCGAAGCCCTGGCCTCGGGCAAGCCCAGCGTGGTGGTCATCGCCACCCCGAGCTTTTGCAAAAGCCGCTTGTGCGCGCCCGTGGTCGACAGCGTCAAGGCCGTCTACGGCAGCCTCAAGGACCAGGCGAACTTCATCCACATCGAGGTCTATCAGACCTTTGACCCCCTGGTCTACGGTCCCGAGATGGACCAATGGCACCTGACCAGCGAACCCTGGACCTTTGTGCTGGACAGGGATGGCAAGGTCGCCCACCGCTTCGGCGGTCCCGTCTCCCCCGCGGAGCTTTCGGCCGCGCTCCAGCCGTTGGTCACGCCATGAGGACGCCGCGCGCTCTTATCAAGCGGCATAGCCTTTGTCTGCTCGCAGCGCTCACCCTGCTTATCGCCCTCTGCGTGGCCGTACTGCCCGCACTGGCCCACGCCGAGTTGCTATCCTCCGAGCCCGCCGCCGGTGCCACCGTGCCCTATGGCCAGGCCGAAATCCGCCTGACCTTCAATGCGCCGCTCGCCCCCGCCAGCCAGATCGTGGTCTTCGCCGAGCAATTTCAGCCGGTGGCCGGCGTCACCAGCAGCGTCGAAGCCGCTGTGCTCCTCGCAACCCTGGCCACGCCCCTGGGCGAAGGCACTTACACCGTCCAGTGGACCGCCGGCGCCGTCGATGGGCACCTGGTCGAAGGCAGCTATCAGTTCGCCGTCAGCCCGCCGCCCGTCGGCGCCGGCGCCGGCCCCGCGCTCGTATTTGGCTCCTCATTGATCATCGGCGGCCTCTCGCTGGCCGCCATCGTCCTCCTCTCCCGCCACCGTCGCCGTCCGTAGGGTGTGTCGTTCTGTTCAGGGGCACGGTAGTCCCGCGGCGGGTCTCTAGCCTGCCCTCACGGCGGCTTTGCGATTGCCTCTTGCTGCTGCAACAATTCTTTCGTACGCTCAATCAAACCCGTGGCCCGGTCCACGCGTCTGCCCGGCCGCCTCTTACCAACTTATGGAGCGCACCTAAGCTCACGCACTTTGTGAGTGCTCACGCACTTTGTGAGCCGTAGCCACGGAGCGCCTGCCGCCGCTTCTGGCAAG
>CAYUYN010000010.1:0-3190 GCA_964449185.1 uncultured Anaerolineales bacterium
GGGCGTGGACACCGAGCAGGCGCTGGCGGCGCTGGGCGGCATCGCGCTGAGCCTGCACTGCTGGCAGGGCGATGACGTGGGCGGCTTTGAAGCCAGCGGCGAGGCCCTCAGCGGCGGCATCGCGGCCACCGGCAACTATCCGGGCAAGGCCCGCACGGCCGATGAGCTGCGCCGCGATCTCGATTTGGCCTACCGGCTGATCCCCGGGCAGCATCGGCTCAACCTGCACGCCATGTATGCCGAGACGGGCGGCCGCCGGGTGGACCGCAACGCCCTGCGGCCGGAGCACTTTGCCGGCTGGCGCGACTGGGCCAAGGCCAACGGGCACGGGCTGGACTTCAACCCGACCTGCTTCTCGCACCCCCTGGCCGCCGGCGGCTTCACCCTGGCCAGCGCGGATGCCGGCATCCGGCAGTTTTGGATCGAGCACTGCATTGCCTGCCGCCAGATCGGCGCGGACTTTGGCCGCGTGCTGGGCACGCCGTGCGTAACCAACATCTGGATCCCCGATGGGTACAAGGACGGGCCGGTGGACCGCAAGGCGCCGCGGGAGCGGCTGTGCGCGGCGCTGGACGCGGTGCTGGCGGAGAAGATCGATCCGCGCTGGAACCGCGACGCGGTGGAACCCAAGCTCTTTGGCCTGGGCTCGGAAAGCTATGTGGTCGGCTCGCACGAGTTTTACCTGGGCTATGCTCTGCGGCGGCAGGTGCTGCTGTGCCTGGACGCCGGGCACTTCCACCCCACCGAGACCATCGCGGACAAGCTGTCGGCGGTGCTGCTGTACCTGGAGGAGGTCCTGCTGCACGTGAGCCGCGGCGTGCGCTGGGACAGCGACCACGTGGTCATCCTCTCGGATGACCTGCAGGCCATCGCGCAGGAGGTGGTGCGCGGCGGGTTCCTGGGGCGCGTCCACATTGGGCTGGATTACTTTGATGCCAGCATCAACCGCATCGCGGCCTGGGTCATCGGCGCGCGCAACACCCAGCGGGCCTTGCTGCTGGCCCTGCTGGAGCCGGGTGACCGGCTGCGGGCGATTGAGCAGCAGGGCGATTTCACCCAGCGGCTGGCGCTGCTGGAAGAGCTGAAGAGCATGCCGTTTGGGGCCGTGTGGGATATGTTTTGCGCCAGGCAGGGCGTGCCCGAGGGCCTGGGGGCCATTGAGACCATTCGGGACTATGAGCGGCGCGAGATGGCCGGGCGGGGTTAGGGGCGTTCGCGCCGGCACCCGTGGCCTTGGCCGGTGGGAACGCCGCCACTGCTCGGCTCGGAAAGTAGGAATGAATGTCAGTCGCAACCAACATGCGGTATGGGCGCGTGCCCGGCATCGACCGACCGGTATCGCGCGTGGTGCAGGGCACGACGATGCTGGGCACGGTCTTAGGCGAAGCCGAAAGCTTTGCCTTGCTGGACCGAGTGTTGGAGCTGGGCTGCAGCGCGCTGGATACCGCGCGCGTGTATGGGGGCGGCCAGTGCGAGAGTATGGTGGGGCGCTGGTGCCAGGCGCGCGGGGTGCGCGACCAACTGGTGCTGATCGGCAAGGGCGCGCACCACGACGCGGAGCGCCAACGCGTAACCCCGGCCGATATCACGGCCGATCTGCACGAGTCGCTGGGGCGGCTGCAGACCGATCACATCGACCTATACCTGCTGCACCGCGATGACCCAAGCGTGCCGGTGGAGCCGTTGGTGGACGTGCTCAACGACCACTACCAGGCGGGCCGGATCAAAGCCTTTGGCGGCTCAAACTGGTCGGTCGACCGCCTCCAGGCCGCCAATGCCTATGCCCGGGCGCAGGGGCTGGAGCCGTTTGTGGCCAGCAGCCCACAGTACAGCCTGGCCGAGCAGGTGGCCGAGCCCTGGCCCAATGCCACCACCATTGGCGGCGCCCGCGCCGGCGAGCGCGACTGGTACGCGCGCGAGCAGATGGCGGTGTTTGCCTGGTCGTCGTTGGCCGGCGGCTTCTTCTCGGGCCGCTTTCGCCCCGACAACCTCGACAGCCTGACCGAGGGCGGCGACCGGATGATCATCCGTTCCTATGGCACCCCGGCCAATTTCCAGCGGCTGGAGCGCGCCCAGCGCCTGGCGGACGAGCGCGGGCTGACCGTGGCGCAGGTGGCGCTGGCCTATGTGCTGCGCCAGCCGCTGAATCTGTTTGCGTTGGTGGGCGCCTTCAGCGCCGCCGAGTTTGAAGCCGACGTCGAGGCGGGCGCGTTGGGGCTGACGCCCGCGGAGCTGGCCTGGCTGGATCTGAGCAGTGATATTCGGTAAGAAGGGTGGAGGGTCTCGTCTTGTCGCTTTCTCCCGTCCGTGTACTTGCGCTTACGTGTGAATATCAAACCAACCCCCTCGGCCTCGACGTGGCGCTGCCGCGCCTGAGCTGGCAGCTCGCCAGCCAGGCCCGCGATGTGCGGCAAAGTGCCTACCAGGTCTTGGTGGCCGGCGATGCCCAACGCCTGGCCCTGGCCGGTGATGAAGGTGATCTGTGGGACTCCGGCCGGGTAGAGACGGACCAGTCCACGCTCCAGGCCTACGCGGGGCCGGCCTTGCGGTCGGGCCAGCGCTGTTGGTGGAAGGTGCGGGTGTGGGATGGGGCGGGCAAGCCCACGGCGTGGAGTGAGCCGGCCTGGTGGGAAATGGGCCTGCTGGAGCCTGCCGATTGGCAGGCCGCCTGGATCACGCCCGATCTGCCGGAGGACGTTTCCAAGTCGTCGCCGGCGCCGATGCTGCGCGCGGAGTTCAGCGTGGCACCCGGCGTGCGGTGGGCGCGGGCTTACGTGACCAGCCACGGGCTGTATGCGCTGGAATTGAACGGCCAACGGGTGGGCGATTGCGTCCTCACCCCAGGCTGGACCAGCTACCACCACCGCCTCCAGTATCAGACCTATGACGTGGCGCCGCTGCTGCGCACGGGCGCGAATGCCGTGGGCGCGCTGCTGGGCGATGGGTGGTATCGCGGCAACCTGGGCTGGCGCGAACGGCGCAACGTCTACGGCGATAAGCTGGCGCTGCTGGCGCAGATCGTCATCACGTATGAGGACGGGCGCGTGCAGGTGGTGGGCACCAAAGGCGACTGGAAGGCCGCCACCGGCCCGATCCTCAAGTCTGATATTTACAACGGCGAGGACTACGACGCCCGGCTGGAGAAGCCCGGCTGGTCCACGGCCGGCTACGACGACCAGGCCTGGGGCGG
>CAYUYN010000010.1:3290-16718 GCA_964449185.1 uncultured Anaerolineales bacterium
GACCGGTACACGCTGCATGGCGAGGGCGCCGAGGTCTTTGAGCCGCACTTTACCTTTCACGGTTTCCGCTATGTGGCCGTGGCGGGCTATCCCGAGCCGCTCAGCCTGGACCAATTCACCGCGATCGTGGTTCACTCCGACCTGGCGCGCAGCGGCCACTTTGAATGTGACCAGCCGCTCATCAACCAACTTCAGCACAACATCCTCTGGGGCCAGAAGGGCAACTTTCTGGACGTGCCCACCGACTGCCCCCAGCGCGATGAGCGCCTGGGCTGGACCGGCGACGCGCAGGTCTTCCTGCGCACGGCGGCATTCAATATGCAGGTGGCCGGCTTCTTTACCAAGTGGCTGCGGGATCTGGCCGCCGACCAAACGCCCGCGGGCCGGGTGCCGCACGTGGTCCCCGATGTGCTGGGCGAGGGCGGCTCGACCGGTTGGGCCGACGCGGCGGTGATCGGCCCGTGGACGCTCTACCAGGTCTACGGCGACCGGCGCATCCTGGCGGAGCAGTACGCCAGCATGGCGGCCTGGCTGGGCTATGTGCGCCGGCAGGCGAGCGACGGCTGGCTGTGGACGACCGGCAAGCATTACGGCGACTGGCTGGCGGTGCCGCCGCCGGACCCTAACCTGCCGTATCCGGTAACGGACCAGCACTTGATCGCGACGGCCTTCTTTGCCTACTCGACCCAGGTAATGGCGCAGACCGCGCGAGTACTGGGCAAGGACGAGGACGCCGCCGAATACGCGCGCTGGTTTACGCACATCAAAGACGCTTTTTGCCGCGAGTATGTGACGCCCAATGGCCGTGTGTCCTCCAACACGCAGACCGCTTACGTGCTGGCGCTCCAGTTTGACCTGCTGCCCCCGGAATTGCGGGCGCAGGCGGCGCGCCGGCTGAAGGATGATATACGCGCGCGCGGCCAGCACCTGATGACCGGCTTCTTGGGGACGCCCTTCTTGCTGCACGTCCTGACCGAGCACGGCTACCTGGACCTGGCCTACGCGCTGCTGGAGCAGGAGACGTATCCCTCCTGGCTGTATCCGGTCACGCAGGGCGCGACGACCATCTGGGAGCGGTGGGACGGCCTGAAGCCGGATGGCTCGTTCCAGGCCGTCACGATGAACTCCTTTAACCACTATGCTTATGGCGCTATCGGCGAGTGGCTGTACCGGGTGGTGGCCGGCCTGGAGGTGGACCCGCAGGCGCCGGGCTACCAGCGCAGCCTCATCCGGCCGCGGCCGGGCGGGCGGCTGGGGCGGGCGCGGGCCACGTATGACTCGCTGTATGGGCGGATCGAGGCGGGCTGGTCGCGGACCGAAGGGGCGCTGGAGATCGTCGCCAGCCTGCCACCCAATACCGAGGGCGTGGTCTATGTGCCGGCGGCGTCCGTGGAGGCCGTGACGGAAGCCGGGCAGCCGCTGGGCCAGGTGGCGGGGGTGCGGGCCGTGCGGCAGACGGACGGCGTGGTGGAGGTGGTGGTGGGGTCGGGGGAGTATCGGTTCACCAGCCGGCCGGCTTAGAGCGGGGTGCTCACGTATGAACCCCCTCTTCCAACTCTCCTCTCAACTGGGCGACCGCACCGAGGCCGCCAACCGTGCCGTAGCGGCGCAGTGTCTGCGCAAGCCGGAGCTGCTCAAGGACATTGCCGACGCGCTCACGGACGCGAACGCCGCACTGATGGGTGACTGCGCGGAGGTGCTGACCAAGGTGGCCGAGGTCGACCCCGGCCTGATCGTGCCATATGTGGAGAGGCTGGTGCCGCTGCTGGGGCATGGCACGACCCGCGTCCGTTGGGAGGCCATGCACGCGCTGGCGCTGGCGGCGGGCCTGGTGCCACGGCTGATCACGCGCTTGCTGCCGCAACTGCAGGAAAACCTGCGCAAGGACAGCAGCACCATCGTACGCGATTACGTGGTGGAGGCGCTGGGCGGCTATGCGGGCTCGGGCCAGGCCGCGGCCGCCAAAGCTTTTCCCCTGCTGGCCGAAGCCCTGACGGTGTGGGGAGGCAAACACGCGGCACGGGCACTAAACGGCCTGGCGCGCGTGGCCGAGCAGGCGCCGTGGCACGAGCCGGCGATCCGAACGATGGCGTACGAGCAGCTTGGCTCCGGACGCGGCGTGACGCGCAAGGCGGCGAAGGCGTTGTTGAAGACGATGGACAGCCGCGCCGCGTGAATTCGAGGGACAACAAATCCGGGTCCCAGCGCGCGTGACGGGCTGGCAACAAAATGCGCCGGAGTGATCAATCACGCTTGCGTGACCCCACTCCGGCGTATTGTGATTGAGGCGGCAGCGATCACTCAGGGGATCAGCAGCACCTTGCCCAACGCTTGCCGGCTGGCCAGGAACGTATGCGCCGCGGCGGCTTCGGCCAGCGGAAAGGTGCGGGCGATGCGCACGTCGAGCTCGCCGGCGCTGATGGCGTCAAACAGCTCCTGGGTGCGGTGGAGCAGCTCTGCGCGCGTGGCGGTGTAGTGAGCCAGGGTGGGGCGGGTTAGGAAGAGCGAGCCCTTGCCGTTGAGGGTCTGTGGGTCCATCGGCGGCACGGCGCCGCTGGACTGTCCATACAGCACCAGGCAGCCGCGCGGCCGCAGCGAGTCCAGGCTCTTGTCGAAGGTGTCCTTGCCCACCGAGTCGTACACCACGTCCACGCCGCGCCCCCCGGTCAGGCGGCGGGCCTCGGCGGCAAAATCGGACTGGCTGTAGACGATCACCTCGTCAGCGCCGGCCGCGCGCGCCTGCTCGACCTTGGCCTGGGTGCCCACCGTGGCCAGCACACGAGCGCCGCGCCGCTTGGCCAACTGCACCAGCAGGCCGCCCACGCCGCCGGCCGCGGCATGCACCAGGGCAGTGTCACCGGGCTTGAGCGGGAAGGTGCTCTCGGCCAGGTATTGAGCGGTAAGCCCCTGTAGGTGCACGGCCGCCGCCACCTGAGTGTCGATGTTGGCCGGGATCTGCACCAGCTTCCACGCGGCCACTACCTGGCGCGTGGCGTACGACCCCTGTGCATTAGAATACACCACCCGGTCGCCGGGCTGGACTTCGGTCACGCCTGCGCCGACGGCCTCCACCACGCCCGCGCCTTCCTGGCCCAGGGTCAGGGGCAGCGAGCCGCGATACGAACCCGTGCGAAAATAGATGTCGACAAAGTTGACGCCCGAGGCCTCCAGCCGCACCCGGGCCTCACCGGGACCGGGCTCGGGCGTGGGCACTTCATCAAGGCGCAGCACCTCCGGCCCGCCAAATGCGTGAATACGGATCGCTTGCATGCCAGCCCTCCCAGGCCAAACTCAAGATGGGTCAAGCCAGCCGCGCGGCCGGCTCCCACAATATATACCAAGTTGGGTGAGCGGTATAGCCTCTTCCTATCGCTATCCTCCGTGATATAACTTACGTGCTGACCGCACTCGCTGGAAGGAGCCAGGTATGCGCGCGTTCCCAAGTTTTTATGACCCCGGCCGCATCGGGACCCTCTACTATCCCGATGCGGCCGCCATCGCCGCCGCCGCCGACCGGGCCGGTTTGTCCCCGGCGGCCGGCGATGCCCTATCGGTGCAGCTGCTGGTGGTGGATATGCAGATCGACTTCTGCCACGCGGGCGGCAGCCTCAACGTGCCGGGCGCGCTCGCGGACATCCGCCGCCTGGTGGAGTTTATCTACCGCCACGCCGAGCGCCTGACCAGCTTCATCTGCACGCTGGACTCGCACCTGCCCTATCAAATTTTCCATCCGCACTGGTGGGCCGACGCGCGGGGTGCGCACCCGGCGCCGTTTACGCTGATCTCGGCCGGGGACGTGGAGGCCGGGCGCTGGCGGCCGCTGGTGGCGCCGGAGTATTCCCGGCACTACGTGCGCCAACTGGAGGCGCAGGCCAAGAAGGTGCTGACCATTTGGCCCTATCACGTGCTGATGGGTGGCCTGGGCAATGCGCTCGACCCGGAGCTGTGGTCGGCGGTGATGTGGCACGCCCTGGCGCGCAAATCGCAGCCGACGTGGTGGGTCAAGGGCACCGTGCCTCAGACCGAGAACTACTCCGCGATCCAGCCGGAGATCCTGGTGCCCGAGCACCCCCAAGGCGGCCGCAACGCCGCGCTCATCAACGCGCTGGCGCGGGCCGACTATGTGTTGGTGGCGGGCGAGGCCGAGAGCCACTGCGTGCTGGAGACCCTGGAAGACCTGGTGGAGGCCTGGCGCGGCCAGCCCAAAAAACTGGAGCGGCTGTACGTGCTGCGCGACTGCATGTCGCCGGTGGTCCACCCGCAGGTGGACTTCCACGCGCTGGCGCTCGCGCAGTTCCAGAAGTTCGAGGCGCTGGGCGTGCGCTTTGTGGACAGCACCGCCGAGCTGCCCTTCCTGGCCGGGCCGGTGCGCGCGGCGGTGGCGGCGGACGCGCCGGTGGTGGGCCTGCAGCGCCAGGGCGAGTGGCAGGCGGAGAACCAGGCCCTGGCTGATCTGGAGCGGGCCGGGCTGTATAATTCCGCGGCCAGCCGGCGCTGGGCCGGCGGCGGAGAGGTGGAGCGATGATGTTTCATGGCGGGGGCTGGTTTGCGCATCTTAATGCCCCGGAGGAAAAGCCCCGTGTCACCTGGCGCCTGCTCAAGCGGGTGCTGCGCTATGCCCGCCCGTATTGGGGACAGATTGCCGGCATGCTGCTGATGATCCTGACCACCACCGGCCTGACCCTGCTGACCCCCCTCATCCTGCGCGACCTGATCGACACGACCCTGCCCAGCGGCAATGTGGGCCGGCTGGGCAGGCTGGCGCTGGCGCTGCTGCTCATCCCGGCGGTCAACGGCGGGCTCAACGTCTGGCAGCGGCGCATTAATTCGCTGGTGGGCGAAGGGGTCATCCACGACCTGCGCGTGAGCCTCTACCGGCACCTGCAGGCCATGTCGCTGCGCTTCTTCACCAACACCCGCGTGGGCGAGCTGATGAGCCGGCTGAACAGCGACGTGGTGGGCGCACAGAACGCCATCAGCAACACCATCGTCAACATCATCACCAACCTGGTCCAGGCCGCGGCCCTGCTGGTTGTGATGGGCCTGATGGAATGGCGCCTGACCCTCATCAGCGTGCTCATCCTGCCGCTGTTCATCCTGGTGGCGCGGCGGCTGGGCAAACACCTGCGCGTCATCACCCGGCAGCAGATGGAAGCCAACGCGCAGATGAACGCCATGATGAACGAGACGCTCAACATCAGCGGCGCGCTGCTGGTGAAATTGTTTGGGCGCACGCCGCTGGAGGTGGAGCGCTTTGGCGCGCGCGCGGCGCAGGTGCGCGACCTGGGCGTGCGGCGGGCGGTCATGTCTTCCGTGTTTTTTGTGATCGTGGGCCTGCTCAGCGCGGTGGGGACCGCGCTGGTCTTTGGCCTGGGCGGCTACCTCGTCATCCAGGGCGCGTTTACCATTGGCACCATCGTGGCCTTTGGCGCCTACCTGGGCAGCTTGTACGGCGCGCTGCAGGGTCTGGCGAACGCGCCGGTGGAGTTTGCCACCTCGGTGGTGAGCTTTGAGCGCGTCTTTGAGGTGATCGACCTGCCGTTGGAGATCGAAGATCGGCCCGGGGCCAGCGTGCTGCGTGAGGCGCGCGGCGCATTGGAACTGCGGGACGTGACCTTCCGCTACGAGGTGGACCCGAGCCAGCTGCTGCGGGCCGTGCCGCGCATGGGCCAGATGCAGGATGTCATGGTCTTTTCGGGCGGGCCGGGTGGACCCGGTCTGGCGGGCGCGCCGCCCGGCGGGCCGGCGCCGGTGAGCGGCAACGGCCAGGCCGGGGCTGTGCCCCTAAGCCAGGCGCGCGAGAACGCGCTGGAGCATGTCTCGTTCAAAGCCGAGGCCGGACAATTGGTGGCGCTGGTGGGACCGAGCGGCGCGGGCAAGACGACGCTGACTTACTTGATACCGCGGCTGTACGACCCGACCGAGGGGCGCATCCTCTTCGACGGCCACGACCTGCGCGAGGTGACGTTGGAGTCGCTGGCGGCGCAGGTGGGCATGGTGACGCAGGAGACGCACCTGTTCCACGACACCATCCGCACCAACTTGCTGTACGCGCGGCTGGAGGCCAGCCAGGCCGACGTCGAAGCGGCGGCCCGGGCGGCCAACATCCATGACTTTATTGTGGGGCTGCCAAACGGCTACGACACGGTGGTGGGCGAGCGCGGCTACCGGTTGAGCGGCGGCGAGCGCCAGCGGCTGGCCCTGGCGCGCGTGATCCTGAAGAACCCGCGGCTGCTGGTGCTGGACGAGGCCACCAGCCACCTGGACAGCGAATCAGAGGCGTTGATCCAGGATGCCCTCAAGCGGGTGATGGCCGGGCGCACCAGCCTCGTCATCGCGCACCGGCTCAGCACCATCCTGGCCGCCGACCTCATCCTGGTCTTCGACCGCGGCCGCATCGTCGAGCGCGGCACGCACGCCGAGCTGTTAGCGCTGGATGGGTTGTATGCCCGGCTGTATGAGACGCAGTTTGGGAGAGAAGAGATTAGAGAGTAGAGATTGCTGTCTCAATTTGCTCCACATGCTCCAATCGGTGGTGCGCGCGGTCGAGCCGAGCGGGGTAGCCGGCGGCTTCCATCTGGGCCATCAGGTCGTCACTGGCGCCGGCTATCAGGGCATCGCATTCGGCGGCCAGCGCCAGGGCGAGATTGGCGGCGGCGCGGTGCGGGAGGAGCTGGAAGAACGGCAGCTTGGCTTCGTTGACAATCTCCGCGTCCAGGGGCGAAGCGGCCACTTCACCGCCGCCCTGCCAGCGCTTAAACAGCGCGATCACGCGCGCATCGAAGAAGCCCAGGTGCGCCAGCATGCCAGCCACGGTCCAGCCCTCGCCCAGGTCGCGGGCCAGGTCGGCGTCGGTCAGGCGAGCAACCAGGGCGCGGAGCTTCTCCTGGCTGGCGAGGTTGGCGGCGTTGAGGTCGGCGTGTGAGTCCATGCGGTTGTCCTTGTTGAGTCAGGCTTTGATACGCTCGTTCTTCGGGTCCCAGAGCGGCTCGCGCACGACCACGGCTTCGATGCGCTCGCCGAGGAGCTCCACGTCCAGGCCGGTGCCTGGGTCGGCGTAGGTCTTGGGCAGGTAAGTGTACGCGAGGCTGCGGCCCACGGAGTAGCCATAGCCACCGGAGGTCACCCAGCCGATGACCTCGTCGCCGCAGCGGACGGGCTCGTTGCCGATGACGATGGCGCTCGGGTCGGCCAGGGTCAGGCAGCACAGCTTGCGGCGCAGGCCGGCGGCCTTTTGCGCCACGAGGGCGTCGCGGCCGATAAAGTCGCCTTTGGCCAGCTTCACCGCAAAGCCCAGGCCGGCCTCGTAGGGCGTGTAGTCGGGACCGATGTCGGCGCTCCAGTAGCGGTAGCCCTTTTCGAGGCGCAGCGTGTCGATGGCGCGGTAGCCGCCGGCCACCAGGCCCTCCGGCTGTCCGGCGTCCCACAGCGTGTCCCACAGGCGCGCGCCGTACTCCGGCGGGCAATAGAACTCCCACCCCAGCTCACCCACATAGGTTACACGCAGGGCCAAGGCGGGCACATCGCCCACGGTCAGCGCGCGCGCCGTCATGTACGGGAAGCCGGTGTTGGACACGTCGGCCTTGGTCACGCGCTGAAGAATGGCCCGCGCGCGCGGGCCCCACAGGCCCAGGCAGGCGCGGGTGGAGGTGACGTCTTCGACCTCCACCGAGCCATCGGCGGGCAAGTGCAGCCGCAGCCAGGAGCGGTCGTGCTCGCCAAAGGCCGCGCCGGTGACGATGAGGAAGCGGTCGGGCGCCAGGCGGGTGACGGTGAAGTCGCACTCCATGCCGCCGCGCGGGTTGAGCATGGCGGTGTAGATGACGGTGCCGACGGGCCGGTCTACGTCGTTGGCGCACAGGTGCTGGAGCAGGGCCACGGCGCCGGGGCCGCGCACCTCGATCTTGCTGAAGGAGCTCTCGTCGAACAGCCCGGCGCGCTCGCGCGTGCCCAGGTGTTCCACGCCGATGGCGGGCGACCAGTGGTGACGGGCCCAGCCGCGCGGGACGTGGCCGTGGGCGGCCTGGGCCTCGTACGGGCTAAACCAGTTGGGGCGTTCCCAGCCGGTCTTCTCGCCAAAGACGGCGCCGAGCGCCTGAAGCCGCGCGTAGGCGGGCGAGAGCCGCAGCGGGCGGGCCGACTGGCGCTCTTCGTTGGGATAGTGGATGTCGTAATATTTGCCGTAGGTCTCGACCGTGCGCGCCAGGGTATAGGCCTGGCTGGCGTAGTTGGCGCCGAAGCGGCGCACGTCCAGCCGCCACAAGTCCCATTCCGGGTGGCCGGCGACGATCCACTCGGCCATGGCCTTGCCGATGCCGCCGGCGCCGGCCAAGCCGTGGGCGCAGAAGGCCGCGGCGATCCAAAAGCCTTTGATGCTGGTGGGGCCGAGCAGATACTCGCCGTCGGGAGTGAAGCCCTCGGGCCCATTCAGCAGCATGACCACCTCGGCCGTTTCGAGTGACGGCACGCGCCGAATGGCATTTTCCATCAGCGGGGTAAAGCGCTCCCAGTCGGGGGGCAGCAGTTTGTTGTTGAAGTCGGCGGGGATGCCGTCGAGCGCCCAGGGCGCGGGCTGGCGCTCGTAGCCGCCGGCGATGAGCCCGCCCACCTCTGCGCGGTAGTATACCAAGAGGTCGGGGTCGCGCAGGGTGGGGAAGTCGGGGCGCACGCCCTGCATGGGCTTGGTGATCAGGTACAGGTGCGCCATGGGGATGATGGGGAAGGTGAGCCCCACCATCCGGCCGATCTCGCCCGCCCATTGGCCGGCGGCGTTGACTACGATCTCGGTTTGGATGCGGCCGCGGTCGGTCTCGACGGCGTCCACGCGCCCGTCCTTGAGGCGGATGCCCTGCACTCGTGTCTGCGTGAGAAACTGCGCGCCGCCGGCGCGAGCGCCGGCGACGAGGGCCATGGTGAGGCCGGTGGGGTCGATGAAGCCATCCGTGGGGAGGAAGACGGCGCCCTCGACGTCGTCCAGGGTCATGAGCGGGAAGAGGTCCTGGGCCTGGCGCGGGCTGACCAACTCCAGGGGCAGGCCAAACGAGCGCGAGACGGCCACCAGGCGTTTGAGCTCTTCCATGCGCTCGGGCGAGGACGCCAGCCGCAGGCTGCCCACCTCGCGCCAGCCGGGGTCCACGCCCGTTTCGTCCTTAAGACGCCGGTAGAGGTCGGTGCTGTAGCGGATCATCTTGGTCAGGTTAGCGCTGGTGCGCAGTTGGCCCACCAGCCCCGCTGAGTGGAAGGTGGAGCCGCTGGTCAGCTCGCTGCGCTCCAGCACGACCACCTCGCGCCAGCCGAGCTGCGTGAGGTGATAGGCGATGCTGGCCCCGCCAACGCCGCCGCCGATGATGACTGCTTGAGCCTGCGAGGGAAGTTCAGGCACGCAGCCAATCCTCGACGCGCGGGTCCGAGAAGCCTGTGTTCAGGCTGGTGAAGAACTTACCGGCATAGCCGAGAAAATCAAAGTCGAGCGTGGAGACGCCAAGCTGGGCCAGGCCCCACATGGCTTCGCGGAAATCGGACAGGCACTTCATGAGCTTGTGGCGGGCCCAGGCCTGGGGCGTGACCGCGCCAAAGTAGCTCTCCAGCAGCAGCCGGTCGTGCTCGTCGCTAAAGGCGTGCTGGGCGGCGACGTTGCCCAGGTCGAAGTGCGGGTCGCCCATGCCGGCATATTCCCAATCGAGGATCACCAGCCGCCCGGTGCCGTTCTCGATCAGGAAGTTTTCATTGAGCAGGTCGTTGTGGCACGGGCAGGGGGCGGTGGGCGCGGCCTGGAAAGCGGCCTCGACCGCTTGCAGACGCGCCAGCAGCCAGTCGAAGTTGGCGGGGAAGTCGGTGACGCCGTGGTCGAGCGCGAGCTGCCGGTAGGCCGCGACCATGTGAAAGGGCGAGAAGCTGCCGGGAATGGGCGGGAGGGCGTGGACCCGGCGCAAGGCAGTGGCCACCAGACGGATGGTGTCGGGCTGGCGCATTTCGTCGGGCGGCACCGGGCGGCCGGCGATGAAACGAGTGACCAGGCAGCCCTCGGGCTCGATAAAGTAGACCACCTCGGGCGCGACGCCCGCCGCGGCCGCGGCCTGGGTGGCGGCGTATTCGTGCCGGCGGTCGATGCCGAGCTGTTCGGTGTTGGCGCCCACCAGCCGCAGCACATAGGCCTGGCCGTCGACGTTGACGCGGTAGTTCTTGTTGGTAATGCCCCCGGCCAGGTAGGACGTTTCCAGCTCGGTGGCGGCGGCCCAGGCGGGGATACGGGCTAGGGCGTCGTCGAGGGAGAGGGGCATGGGGGGCTCTGTCGTCAGCTCGTCTGCCATACCGAACCCGGCGCGGCCATCTCGATGACGATGTCCGAGGTGGAGATGAGGCCGAGGGGCATGCCGTCGGGGTGGGCGGGGTCGACGACGACGAGACGGTGAATGTGTTCTTGGAGCATGCGGTCGGCGGCTTCGCGCAGGGTGGCCTCGGGGCCGATGGTGATGGGCGCGCGCATGAGGGTGGACACCGGCTGGTCGCCGCTGCCGCTGATGACAAAGGGCAGCAGGTCGAAGCCAGTCACCACGCCCAGGGGGCGGCCGTGCGTGTCCACGACGACCACCGAGCGCGAGCGGCGCTCGGTCATGGCGCGGGCGGCGGCGCTGACGGGCGTGTCCTCGCGGCAGACTACGATGCCGCGCGACATCACCTGGCCGACGGTCTGGCGCTCGGGCAGGTTGGGGATGAGCACGCGGACGAGGTCGGAGATGGACAGCACGCCGATGCCGCGGTCATGCTCGGTGACGATCAGGCGGTGGATGTGCTCGGCCCGCAGGCGGGCGGCGGCCTCGCTGGCGGGCGCGTCGGCGTCGATGGTGGCCACGGGCGTGCTCATGAGCTGTTCGGCCGTCATGGTGCGCATGGCGTTCAGGCCTTCGGGGTTCTTGGACAGCCATTCGCCGGCCAACAGGTCCACGTCCGACACCACGCCCTGCTGCAGGCCAGACGGGTCGGCCACGACGATGGCGTGGACGTGGTAGCGGGCCAGCATGGCGGCGGCCGCGCCCAGGGTGGTGTTGGGCGGGCAGGTAATGAGATTAGTGCGCATCAGGTCGCGAACACGCAGGGTCACAGTGGCCTTCCTTCGTTATTTGACGTCGTCGACGTCCTTATACCACTTAACGCGATCGCCCACCCGCGCGCGGACGCGCCAGGCCAGGGGTTTGGGCTCGGCCTCCAGCCGCGTGAGGATCTGACCCACCTGGGCGCCCACGTGGGCCTTCTGGTCCGGCTGGAGCTGCGGATAGCCCTGGGCCAACTGGCGCACCTTGTCCAGGTTCATGCTGGTGGTGCGCCACAGGCCCCATTCGGCGGCGCACAGCTTGGCCACGCGCGCCAGGTTGATGGGGTCGGTGTCGACCTCGCCCAGGGGGTGCTCGAGCAGCAGCATGATCGTGTCGATCACGTCCTTCTCGTTGATCTGCACGATCTGCATTTTTTCCAGCAGCAGCTCGGCCCGGGGTAGGGTGGGGGCATCGGCCTCGAGCCGGTTGTCCCAGCGAATGACGTGGCAGAAGTCGAGCTTCTCGTAGAAGACATCGACGTGCAGGCCGTTGGCGTGGTTCTCAAAGATGGCGCGGCCGCCCTCGGTGACGACGAAGACCTCGCGGTCTTCGGCATAGCCAAGCGAGACCATGAGCGCGCTGACCGCCTTGGCCTGGCGCACATAGCCGGCCAGGTCGATGTCGGTGTAGGCGCGGCCCATCTGCGCCTGGAGCGCGCCGAATTGGGGGCAGTGAAATTGGAAGGCCAGGGCCCCAACAGCCGCAGGGTGAGGCCGGCCTGCTGGGCGGCGCCGATAATGCGCCGGACCTCGTTTTCGAACTTCTCGCGCTCGGCGCTGTCTTGTACGCCGATACCGACCGGATGCGTCTCGCCAGGGGAATTGGTCATGTGCTCTTGTCGCGACAACTCGTCGTGCCGGCGCCAGAGCGCTTTCCGCTCGGCCGCAAGATGATTTTTGTGCACGCCGCCGGAAGGATCGCGGCCGGCATGCCGTAAGCCCGAGCGGTGCGCGCTCTGGTGGATCGGTCGGGATTATAGCCGGTCGTCAAAAGCTTGCACAACAAAACAAATTCTCCCATAATGCTCACACACCCCGGGCGCCGCCGCGCCCACTACTCACCTGACTGCTCGAGGGATCGCTTCGGCCTTGTCCCAGACCCTCATCCCCGCCCAACGGCGCCAGCGTATCCGCGCGCACCTCGCGCTGCATCAGGCCGCGTCCAACACGGCCCTGAGCGCGCTGCTGGGCGTGTCGGAGGCCACGGTGCGGCGTGATCTGGAATGGCTGGACGGAGAAGGCTACCTGGAACGCGCCCACGGGGGCGCTACCCTCTCGCAGCGGCTGCCCTTTGAGCCGGAATACGCCAAGAGCGTCCAAAGCCACCCCGCCGAAAAAGCCCGCATCGGCCAGCGCGCCGCGGCCCTGATCGAAGACGGCGAGACCATCTTCGTCAACAGCGGCACCACCGCCACCCAGCTCATCCGCCACATCGCGCCCGGCGCGCACATCACCGTCATCACCAACAACATCACCGCGGCCCTGGAGGCCGGCGAAACCAGCTACGAGCTGCTGCTGCTCGGCGGCGCCTTCCGCGCGCGGGCCAACTCGGTGGCCGGGCGCTTTGCGGCCGATATGCTGCGCCAGGTGTATGCCAGCAAGACCTTCCTGGGCGTGGATGGGCTGAGCCTGAAGCACGGCTGCACCACCCCCAACGACGCCGAGGCCGAAATCGCGCGGCTGATGATCGAGCGCACCCACGGGCCGGTCATCCTGATCGCCGACCACAGCAAGTGGGGGGTTGTGTCCAACTTTGATATTGCCAGCCTGGACCAGGTGCAGATGCTGGTGACTGACGCTGCCTTTGAGCCGGGCGCGCGCGCCGAGCTGGGGGCGCGGGGGCTGACCGTGATCACGGCCGAGGATGGGCGCGCCCGGCCGGCGCAGCACAAGCTGCGGGCCCAGGCCGGCCTGCCGCCGCCAGCTCGCTAACTGGGCCGATTCGGCCCCGCGCTCACCGAGTGCGGGCTGATTTCCAGGAGACCACATGCCTCTTTTCGGTAAAAAGCCGCGCAAGAAGAGCACTCGGGTCTTCTTCGCCACGGACCTGCACGGGTCCGAGCGCACTTACCGCAAGTTCATCAACGCGGGCAAGTTCTATGAAGCCAACGTGCTCATCATGGGCGGCGATATCCTGGGCAAGCTGGCCATCCCCATCATCCGCGAGGGCGGCGGCCGCTACCGCGCCACCCTACAGGGGCGCACCGAGCAGTTGGCCGGCGAGGCCGAGCTGCAGCCCTTGCAGGAGCGCATCGGCTTGCTGGGCTTCTACAGCCCGGTCATGGATGAAGACGAGTTCCGCGCCATCCAGGCGGACCCGGAAGCGGTGGAGCAGC
>CAYUYN010000010.1:16818-19215 GCA_964449185.1 uncultured Anaerolineales bacterium
CGACCCGCCCGTGGACTCGACCCTGGACACCTGCCCCATGCTCGACTGGAACGTTGACCCGCCCGCGCAGATCGTGAAAGGCGGGCAGGTGGTGCTGTATGGCGCGGGCAGCACGGCGGTGCGGCAGGCCATTGAAAAGCATCAGCCGCTGCTGGGCCTGCACGGGCACATTCACGAATCGCCGGGCGCGGTGCGCATTGGGCGCACGCTGTGCATCAACCCGGGCAGCGAGTACGGCGAGGGCATCCTGCGCGGGTGCCTGGTCAACGTGGCGGGAGGCAAGGTTGAGACATACCAACTCACGACCGGCTAACGGCCAAGCATCCGTGTCCGCGGCAGGAGGTGCTTATCGTCTGACCTAAGGCTAAGGCCGTAAGGCCCACACACTCCGCTACAACCCATCGGCTCGCTAAGCGCACGAGGAGGAATGCCAATGTCTGCCGCAACCGCTCGGCCGCAGGCCCGGCCCGAGGTGTTTACCGCAAAGCCTCGGGGCTGGTCCGCGTCATGTCTCCCTATTCGGCCTTTGTCTACAACATCCTGACGATGGGGATCATCTTCCCCTGGGTCTTCCTGGTCTCGCCCACGGCCTTCCCCGGCGGCAACATCACGCTGGGCATTCTCATCTGCACGCTGGTGCAAATCCCGATTGCCTTTGCCTCGGTCTGGCTGTCCACGGCGCTGCCTCGCTCGGGCGGCGATTATGTCTTTCAGAGCCGCGTGTTTGGCGGCCGATTGGGCTTTCCGGTGGTGTTGAGCGGCCTGGTGGTATGGATCCTGGTGTGGACACCTCTATCGGGCTGGGGCTGGTGGCGGTGCTGGGGCTGGCGCCGCTGTTCCTGGGCCTGGGGCACGTGTTCAACAATGCGGCGCTGATCGGCGCGGGCATTTGGGCCACCACGCCCACCGGCTTGTTCATCATCTCCACCCTCAACGGCGCGTTGGGCGTGAGCCTGCTGGTGGCCGGCTTCTCCAAGTACGTCAAGTTCCAGCACGTCATGTGGATCGGCACGCTGATCGGGTTTGCGGCCACGCTGCTGGTGCTGTTTACCACCTCGGGCGCCGATTTCGCCGCCAAGCTGAACCTGTTCGCGGCTTCGGTCGGTGAGTCGCCTACGTTCTACCAGGATGCCCTGGCGGCCGCGCAGGCGGCCGGCGTCGATACTGCCCCCAGGTTCAGTTGGCTGCTGACCCTGCTGGTGGCCCCGGTGGCCTGGCAGAGCCTGCAATGGTCTAACTACTCGGCGCAGCAGAACGGCGAGATCAAGGACGCGCGCTCGTTCAAGAACCAGACCTTCGTCATGGTCGGCTCGCTGCTGGCCACCGGGGCGCTGTTGGCCCTGTTGAGCCTGGGTTTGCAGAACGCGGCCGGCACCGAGGGGCAGGTGGTGGCGTCCTATGGCTTCTGGTACATCGACCCGACGGCCAAGATCGCCGGCACCATCATCCTGGCGCCGAGCATGCTGGCGGTGGCGGTCAGCAACAACCCGCTGCTCATCCTGCTGATCGGCGTGGGCTTTACCCTGAACGCCTTCCAGATCATCTGCAATTGCTACATCGGCATGACCCGCATCCTGGTGGCCATGAGCCTGGACCGGCTGCTGCCGGAATGGGTCAGCCGCGTGCACGAGCGGCTGCACACGCCGGTGAACGCGCACCTGGTGTACTTCGCGTTGAGCATCCCCATCTTTCTGCTCTACAGCTACTTCTACGGCGACTTTGTGCTCTTCACCCTGGGGGTGACCTTTGGCTGCGGCTATGCCTTTGCCCTCACGGCCCTAGCCGGGGCTTTCCTGCCCTTCCGGGCCAAGGCCCTGTACGAGGCGTCGCCCGGCGCGCACTACAAGCTGGGCGGACTGCCGCTGGTGACGGTACTGGGCATCGTGGGCGCCGTGATGTGCTGGATGTTCGTCTTCAACAATGCCCTCGGCCTGGCCAACTTCCGGGCCTACGCCATCGTGATCGGCGTGTTGGTGGTGACCGTGGTGTGGTACGTCATCGCCAAGCGCGCCCAGCAGTCCAAGGGCATCAACGTGGAATTTGCCTTCAAGGAGATCCCGCCGGAGTAAACGCTGCCCAGCCGGTTGGGCTTAATCAATCGACGCGTGCCGAGGCCCGGAGCAGCCTGCTGCCCCGGGCCTCTGGCTGGATACTACGCTCCATGCGCACCTTCCTGACTGCCTTTCTTATCGCCCTTCTGCTGTTTGTCGGCGTCAACGTGCTCTGGGCGCACGTGCGCTCCGACTGCGGCCTGCCGGCTCTGTTGGGCAGCTCCGGCTGCGCCGACGACACGCTCCGCGGCCGCGCGGGCTTTCCGCTGCAGTTCTGGGAAGAGGGCGGCTTTGCCATCCGGCGGGTGTTTTCGCTGCCGGCCCTGCTGGCCGATATCGGGCTGGG
>CAYUYN010000010.1:19315-26082 GCA_964449185.1 uncultured Anaerolineales bacterium
CACCTGGCACGCGGCCGGGCTGGTGACGCAGTTCCACACCTCGCCGACCCTGATGCGGATGCGCAAGTACAGCATCGAGCTTTACCGCCAAATGCAGGCCGAGAACAGCACCACCGGTTGGCGCGAGGTGGGCAGCCTGCGGGTGGCGTCCAGCCTTGACCAGCTCAAGTTCCTCCAGCGCCAGGTGGGGATGGCGCGGGCCATCGGGCTGGAAGTGGACAGCATCACCCCGGCCGAGGCCTTGCGGCTGTTCCCGTCGATGAGCCCGGACGACCTGTACGGCGCGATCTACCTGCCGGGCGATGGCTACCTGGACCCGAGCGGCGTGACCCTGGAACTGGCGCGCCGCGCGGCAGATGGGTGTGCGGATGCACACCGGGGTGCGCGTCACCGGCCTCGAGCGCTCGGCGGACGGCGCGCTCAGCGGGGTGCTGACCGACCACGGCGCCTTCCGCACGGAAGTGGTGATCAACGCCGGGGGCATGTGGGCGCGCCAGGTGGGGCAGTTCGTGGGCGTGGACCTGCCCATGACGCCGCTGATCCACCAGCACCTGACGACCCGGCCCATCCCCGGGCACGAACTGCCGCGCAGCACACCCTGTCTGCGTGACCCCGAGAACCTCGTCTACATCCGCGAGGAAGTCGGCGGCTATTTGGTGGGCGGCTTTGAACGCGAGCCGGTGGCGTAGTCGGTGGACGGCGTGGCCTGGGATTTTACGCAGAAGCTGCTGCCGCCGGACTGGGCGCTGTTTGACCCGATCATGGAGGGCGCCATCCGGCGGGTGCCGGAGCTGGCGCAGGCCGGGTTGGTGCATCTGGTGAACGGCCCGGAGGCCATCACGCCCGACAGCCGGCCGCTGTTGGGGCCGGTGCCAGGGGTGCCGGGCTTTTAGGTGGCGGCCGGCCTGTCGCACACCGGCTTTGGGGCGGGGGGCGCCATCGGCGAGATCCTGGCGAGTTGGATCGTCAACGGTGAGCCGCCCTACGATGTGACCGAGATGAACGTGCGCCGCTTTGGCCCGCAGTTGGCCGACCGGGCCTATGCGGCCGAGCGGGCGCGCGAGGCCTATAAGTATTACTACGTGCTGCGCTTCCCGCACGACGAGAATGAGTGGGCGCGGCCGCGCCGGCTGAGCCCGCTGGACGAGCGCCTGCGCCAGCTTGGCGCGGTCTTTGGCGAAAAGAATGGCTGGGAACGGCCCAATTATTTTGTGCCGGGCCAGCCGGGCCGCCGAGCGGGGGCGGACCAGCGCGGCTGGGGTTGGAGCGTGCCGGCGTTCTTTGAGGCGGTGGGCGCGGAGCACCAGGCAGCGCGCCAGCGGGCGGCGCTGTGGGATATGACGTCGTTTGGCAAGCTCTCGGTCAGCGGGCCAGGGGCCCTGGCATTCTTGCAGCGGCTGGCCTGCAACGACGTGGACCGCCCGCCGGGCAGCGTGATCTATACCCAGTTCCTCAACCCGCGCGGTGGCATCGAAAGTGACCTGACCATTTGCCGCATGAACCACGACCTGTTCACGGTGGTGACCGGCAGCAACTTTGTGGCCAGCGACCTGGGGTGGATGCGGATGCATCTGCCGCGCGACGGCTCGGTGGAAGTGCTCGAGATTACGGATGAGTGGAGTGTCCTTGGCTTGTGGGGGCCCCGGGCCCGCGACGTGCTGCAGGCCGTGACCGACAGCGATGTTTCTAACGCGGCCTTCCCTTACCTGACTGCGCAGACGGTGGAGATCGCCGGGGTCGAAACCTGGGCTCAGCGCGTGACGTACGTGGGAGAGCGTGGGTGGGAGTTCTACGTCCACCGCGAATATGCCGGGGCGGTGTGGGACGCGCTGTTTACGGCCGGTCAGCCGCACGGTCTGGCGCCGGCGGGCTACAAAAGCCTGGACTCGCTGCGGCTGGAAAAGGGCTATCGCTATTGGAGCGCCGACATCACGCCGACCGAAAACCCGTATGAGGCCGGGCTGGGCTTTTGTGTACGGCTGAACAAGGGCGACTTTATCGGGCGTGAGGCGCTGATGGGGATCAAGGCGACGGGGCTTCAGCGGCGGTTGTGCACCGTCACCGTGGCCTGTGAGCCGATTGTTTATGGCGGCGAGGCGGTGTATGTGGCCGGGGAACTCGCCGGGCGCTTGCGCAGCGCCGGTTATGGGTACACCGTGGGCCAAGTCATCGGCCTGGTGTACCTGCCGCTGGCCCTGGCGCAGCCGGGCACCACGCTGGAGGTGGAGGTGTTCGGGGAGCGGGTGAGGGGCGAAGTGGCGGCGGATGTGCTGTATGACCCAAAGGGCGAGCGGGTGCGGGCGTGACCGTGGTGGCGGACCGCAGGTCTCACCTTGATAATCCTACGATAGACTGAGGCCGCCCATGCCCCTCACCATCGACCACGTCCTCTCCCTCATCCCCGCCTGGCAAGGCCGCCCGGTCACCGCCCAGCCCCTCTCCGGCGGCCTTACCAACACCAATTACCGGGTGGACGTAGATGGCACGCCGTATGTGGTGCGCATACCCGGCGCCAACACCGACTTGCTGGCCGTGGACCGCGCCAACGAGTTTCACAACACACGCGCGGCGGCGGAGGCCGGGTCTGCGGCCTCGACGGGCGCGCCAGCAGCGGCCACAACGGGCATGCCCTGGGCGGCCTGCCGGCGGTAGTGGTCCACCAGCGGGGTGGCATGGCGCTGGAGCACGCCGCCCGCGTCGTAGGCCGCGTCGAACAGGCCCAGGTGCAGCAGGTGGTCGGCCACGGGGGTGGTGGCCGGGCGGTACTCCCACTCGATCATCGAGAACAGCGGGAACCAGGTGTAGCCCACCACCGGCACGCCGGCCTGGCGCAGCTCGCGCACGGCGGCCAGAGTCTCATCCATCC
Source organism: uncultured Anaerolineales bacterium (assembly GCA_964449185.1). Taxonomy (GTDB): domain Bacteria; phylum Chloroflexota; class Anaerolineae; order Anaerolineales; family UBA6663; genus CAYUYN01. The sequence continues at coordinate 22,182 of CAYUYN010000010.1, forward strand.
AGGCGGCGCGGCGCTCCACGTTGCCCTTGGACGACGTCTCGGTCACCAGGATCGGCACGCCATAGCGGCGGTGCAGCTCGGCCAGGGGGCGGGCAATGGTGTCGCCAGGGGTGGGGCTGGTTTCGGGCCTGGCCACGCTGACCAGGCGCAGCTTGCCGCGGCGAGCCTTCTCCACATAGCCCCAAGGGTAGTAGTTGCCGCCGATAAAGTCGTAGCTGACGGCGTTGGCGCGGAACCATTCCTGGTCGGCGGCGGTGAAGCCATTGTCGCTCAGCCACGGGTACAAGCTGTGCCGCTCGTCCACGCGGCCGGTGGTCAGGTCCAGGTTTAGAAACTGCTGTGCGTTGCTCTGCTCGACGGCCAGGGCCAACGCAGCCTCCTGAGTATAGTGGTGCCAGAGGGCTTCCACCTGCACGGTGAGCATGTCGGGCTGCTCGGCGCGCAGGGCCTGCACCGTCAGCACGATGCCGCGGGCGAGGGCCTTGAGCACGGTGAGATAGCCCTTGTCGCCGCGCAGGTAGGGCGGCCACTGGCCGGCGCGCCCGCTCATCTGGGCGTTGACGGTCGGCTCGTTCAGGGGCGTGTAATAGCGGACCAGGCCCTTATAGCGCGCAGCCGCGGCGGCGGCGTATTCGGCCACCAACCGCGGGTAGTCGGGGTCGGCAAAGCTGGCCTCGAGCCACAGCGGCGTGCCGTAGTGCATGAGGTCGAGGATGGGCGTGATCCCCTGAACGTTGACCATGGTGTCCAGGACCTCGTCGGTCCAGCGCCAGTCCCATTGGCCGGGGGCGGGCTGCACCACGTACCAGGGGATGCCCCAGCGCAGTGCGCCGGCGCCCGCCTGGGCGGCCAGGGCCAGGTCCTGCTTCCACAGCGTATAGTGCTGGGTCAGCTCATACTCATCCAACGCGCGCAGACCGGGCACGGTCTGCGGGATGAAGGTGTCTTCAATGCCGGTGGCCCAACAAAAATCGTTCGGCGCGAGACTAAACTCTTTACCCATCTCCCCATCCAGCGAACGGCTAGGCCGGGGCAGGCAACTGACCCGGCGATCTCGGGCGAATACACGCTACCAACGAGGAAAAACGTATGTGCGTGTGTGGGTGTGTGCGTCACGCACACACCCACACACGCACATACCGCTATTCCGGCTTCAAATACAGCACCCCCAGCGGCGGCAGGGTGAGCAGCACCGAATAGGGCTGGCCCTGCCAGGGAATCTCGTCGGCGGGGAGGCCGCCCCGGTTGCCCAGGTTGCTGCCGCCATAGGCCTCCGAGTCGCTGTTGAGCAGCTCACGGTAGAAACCGGCTTTGGGCACGCCCACGCGGTAGCCCTCGCGCGGGACAGGCGTGAAGTTGGCGACGCACACCACGCATTCGGCCTCGTTGACATCTTCGGCCTGCGCGCGGCGGAGGAACGAGATACTGTTCTGGTCCACGTCGTGCAGGTCGATCCACTGGAAGCCTTCCCAGCTAAAGTCCACGGTGTGCAGCGCGCGCTCGGCCTGGTACAGGTGGTTGAGATCGCGCACGAAGTGCTGCAGCTGGCGGTGCGCCTCGTGGTCCAACACCATCCAGTCGAGCGCGCGTTCGAAGTTCCACTCGGTCCACTGGCCCAGTTCCATGCCCATAAACAGCAGCTTCTTGCCGGGGTGAGCGTACATGTAGCCCAACAGCGCGCGCATGGAGGCGAACTGCTGCCAATAGTCGCCCGGCATCTTGCCCAGCATGGAGTTCTTGAGGTGGACGACTTCGTCGTGCGAGAAGGGCAGCACGAAGTTCTCGCTGAAGGCGTAGATGAGCGAGAAGGTCAGGGTGCCGTGATGATAGCGGCGGTAGATGGGGTCCTTGGTCATGTAGACCAGGATGTCGTGCATCCAGCCCATGTTCCACTTCAGGTCAAAGCCTAGCCCGCCCAGGTAGGCCGGGCGGGAGACCATGGGCCAGGAAGTGGACTCCTCGGCGATGGTGAGCGTGCCGGGGAACTTGAGATGCACCAGCTCGTTGAAGCGCTTGAGGAAGCGCACGGCTTCCAGGTTTTCGCGCCCGCCAAACTCGTTGGGCAGCCACTCGCCCGGCTGGCGCGAGTAGTCCAGGTAGAGCATGGAGGCCACGGCGTCCACCCGCATCCCGTCCAGGTGGTATTCGTCGAGCCAGAACAGCGCGTTGGTCAGCAGGAAGGCCGCGACCTCGTTGCGGCCGTAGTTGAAGATCAGCGTGCCCCAGTCCTGGTGCTCGCCCTGGCGCGGGTCGGCGTGCTCGTACAGGTGGGTGCCGTCGAAGACGGCCAGCCCGGTGGCGTCGCGCGGGAAGTGCGCGGGCACCCAATCGAGCAGCACGCCCAGGCCGGCCTGGTGGGCAGTGTCTATAAAGTAGCGGAAGTCGTCGGGCGTGCCGAAGCGCGCGGTGGGCGCGAAGTAGCCAATGGTCTGGTAGCCCCACGAGCCGTCGAAGGGGTGCTCGGAGATGGGCAGCAGCTCCAGGTGGGTGTAGCCCATGTCGCGCGCGTACGGCACGAGCTGGTCGGCCAGCTCGCGGTAAGTCAGCCAGCGGTTGCCCTCGGCCGCCACCCGCTGCCACGAGCCCAGGTGTACCTCGTAGATGGCGATGGGCGCGTCCAGGGCCTGGCGCTTGGGCCGGCTGGCCAACCACTCGGCATCGTTCCACGCATAGCGCGCCAGGTCCCAGACCATCGAGGCCGTGCCGGGCCGCAGCTCCATGGCGAAGCCATAGGGGTCGGACTTTACGGCCAGGAAGCCTGCGCTACCCTTGACTTCATACTTGTACAGCTCGCCGTTGCCCAGGCCGGGGATGAACAGCTCCCACAAGCCGGAGGACCCGCGCGGGCGCATGGGGTGGCAGCGGCCATCCCACTGGTTGAAGTCGCCCACCACGCTCACGCGCTCGGCACTGGGCGCCCACACGGCAAAGCTCACGCCGGCCACGCCGGCATGCCGGAGGGGGTGCGCGCCCAGCTTGCGGTAGAGCTCGAAGTGGTTGCCCTCGCCGAACAAATACAGGTCATACTCGGTAAGCACCGGCGGGAAGCGGTAGGGGTCTTCGATTATTTTCTCAGTGCCGTCGGAGAGGCTGAGGGCGAGACGATAGGGGAACTGCTCGTCGCTGCCGGGGAAGACCAGTTCGTAAAAGCCCTGCTCGTGCCCGCGCTCCATGGGGAATGACTGTTCAGCGCACAAGACGCGCACGGCCGTGGCGAACGGCTGAAACGTGCGGATGGCGACGGCGGGCTGGTCGTCGACCGTGAGGGGGTGCTGGCCCAGGACATCGAACGGGGCGCCATGGCAGCCGCCCACGATGGCGGCCATGGCGGCGGGGGTGGCTGAGGGCATGCTCACTCCTGTCTGCTGCGACGGCGGACGAGTGCGACTATAGGCAGCTATTGTAATTGTACTTGGTAATTGGTAAGTGGTAATTGGAAGGTGAGACCGCGCGCCTCGCCGGGCGAGGCGCAACGCATCAATTACCAGCCCTCCGCCTCGGCCCGCTCACGGATGAGGCCGGCCAAGCCTGCTATCATCGCCGGCGCTGTGTTCAGCATCTCGATGCGGCGCAGGTCCACGCTCAACGCCTCGGCCTGGCGCCGAAACACAATATCCACGTCATACATGATCTCGGCGTGCTCGCAGACAAAGCCAATGGGGGCGATGAGAACGTGCCGCCGGCCCTCCGCGGCCAGCCGCGCGATGACCTCGCTGGCGTCGGGGCCGAGCCACGGGTCGGGCGTCATGGCCGCCGACTGATAGGCGAAGTGATGGGGCTGATCGCCCAGCCGCTCCATCACGGCCGCGACAGTCGCCTGCAACTCGCTGGGGTAGGGGTCGTTCCATTCCAGAATGCGCTGAGGCAGGCTGTGGGCGGTGAAGATGACGGGCACTTGCGG
>CAYUYN010000010.1:26182-28586 GCA_964449185.1 uncultured Anaerolineales bacterium
TGGATGTAGGGATGCCAGTGGCGCATGCCCACATACGCCCGAAAGTTCCCACCCTGGCGGTTGAGCGCGGCCTCCAAGGCGCCGGCCTGCGCCTGGGTGTGCTCGAGGATGGGTGAGCGCCCGCCGATCTCGTGGTAGCGCTCGCGCACTTCGTGGACGATCCCCGGCGCGGTGGGCCGGCCGCCGCGCACATCCAGCAGGTAGGGCTCGACTTCGTCCAGGTGGTTGGGTCCGCCGTAGGCCATGACCAGCACACCGGTGGGGGTTGGGCTGGCGGTCACGGCGCCTCCGGCAGCGAGAGCTCATGCACCCACTCGACCACGGCTTTGACGTTCTCCACCGGCGTGCCGGGCAGGATGCCGTGGCCGAGGTTGAAGATGTGGCCCGGTCGGCCGCCGGCGCGGTTGAGGATAGCGCGCACGCGGCGTTCCAACTCGGCGCGCGGCGCGAAGAGCGCGGCCGGGTCCAGGTTGCCCTGCACGGCCACGCCGTCACCCAACAGCGCCCAGCCCTGGTCCAGCGGGACGCGCCAGTCGAGGCCGAATACATCACCGCCGGCCTGCCGCATCAGCGGCAGCAGGGTGGCTGTGCCGGTGCCAAAGTGGATCACCGGCACGCCCGTATCGGCCACGGCCTGCAGCACGCGCCGCGAGTGGGGCAGGACATACTCGGCATAGTCGTCGGGGTCGAGGCAGCCCACCCAACTATCGAAGAGCTGGATGGCCTGAGCGCCGGCGCTCACCTGGGCCACCAGGTAATCGGCCATGACCCGCGACACCTTTTCCATGAGCTGGTGCCAGGTGGGGGTGTCGCCGTACATCAGGCCTTTGGTTTTGAGGAAGTGGCGTGATGAGCCGCCCTCGAGCATGTAGCTGGCCAGCGTGAAGGGCGCGCCGGCAAAGCCGATGAGCGGGGTCTGGCCCGCCAGCTCGCGGGCCACCAGGCGCAGGGCCTCGAGGACGAAACCCAGGTCGGCGCGTGGGTCCACGGGCCGCAGGGCCTCCACGTCGATGGCCGTTTGAATGGGGTTGTGGATGAGCGGCCCGTCGCCCGCGGCATACTCCAGGTTGAGGCCCATGGGGATCAGGGGCAGCAGGATGTCGGCGAAGAGGACGGCGGCGTCTACGCCCAGGGCACGCACGGGCTGGAGGGTCACCTCGGCCGCCAGCTCGGGCACAGCGCAAATCTCCAACAGGCCGTGGTTGGCGCGGATGGCGCGGTACTCGGGCATGTAGCGGCCCGCCTGGCGCATAAACCACACCGGGGTGCGGTCGACGGGTTGGCGGCGGCAGGCTCGCAGGAAGCGCGGCTCGTTTAGCGCCATAGGGCCAGGGTCGCCTCGGCCGGGTGATAGACGGCCGTGTGCAAGGGCGTGTCGCGCAGGGTGTAGCGCCGGCCATCGGTGCCGCGCAGCTCGTTCACCAGGTCCGAGAAGCGCATAAGGTCGTCGGTCTCGTAGACCACGACAAACTCCTGATCCTGCACGCCGAACGAGTACAGCAGGAGCTGGCTGATGTCTTCGTACTGCTTGCCGATGCGGATGTGCTCGTTCATCATGCCCTGGCGCGCCTCGCGGCCGAGCAGATACCACTCGGTGGTCTTAACGAACGGGTACAGCACCAGGTACTGCCGGCGCTGCTCGGCGAACGGGTCGATCTCCTGGTTGGAACGGGTCTTGGTGTACTGCGACGGGCGCGTGTAGCCCCACAGCGTGGTGTCCAGCCGCAGGTAGCCGCGATAAGGGTTGGTGGCGCGCGCAAAGCCTTCAAAGAAGGCGGCGGTGTCGCAGCCGGCCTCGATGGGCACGGCGCTCCACACCAGCAGATCGGCCGGGCCCTCGGCCGGGAAGACCTGGTAGACATCCACCGTGCGCGCCGCCTGGCGCAGCCCGGCCAGCCACTTCTCATGGAATTCGGCGCGGGATTCGGCCGGCAACGACCAGTAGGCGTCCTTGAAGCCCATCAGGGCGAAATGATTGAGTGTACGGGAGGTTTCTTCGGGCATGCGTGTTTTCCTTAGTACGGCAACAGTGGACAGTGGTTAGTGGTCAGTGGTCAGTGAAAACATTGGCCCCTGATCACTAACCACCGGCCACTAACCACTGGGCGGCATCCTTCGCGTGATACGTCACCACCAGATCCGCGCCGGCGCGGCGGATGCCGGTGAGCAGCTCGAGCACGGCGCGGCGCTCGTCGAGCCAGCCGTTCTGGGCGGCGGCCTTGAGCATGGCGTACTCGCCGCTGACGTTGTAGGCCACCAAAGGCAGCTGCGGGAACTGCTCGTGCGTCTGCCGCACCACGTCCAGGTAGGGCAGGGCGGGTTTGACCATGAGCAGATCCGCGCCTTCGGCCACGTCTAGGGCGGCCTCGCGCAGGGCCTCGCGTACGTTGGCCGGGTCCATCTG
>CAYUYN010000011.1:0-28447 GCA_964449185.1 uncultured Anaerolineales bacterium
GGCCGCCACTGAAGCCCCCGCGTCCGGCGACGCGGCGCGCGAGAGCGGCGCTGAAGCGCCGGGGGCCGCCGCCGAAGACCCCCAATCGGCTGCGCCCGACAGCGAGGCCGCTGCTACAGCGTCGCCGGGCCAGGAAGAGGCCGACTCAGCCGCACCTGACAGTGAGGGCGCCGTCTCGGCCGACGACACCAACTAAGGCGGCCGGCCGTGAGACCGGCAGGCTGGCTTTCGGATGCTATTCAACTCCCTTCACTTTCTCATCTTCTTTCCGCTAGTCTGCGCCTTGTATTTTGCGCTGCCGCAGCGTTGGCGCTGGGCCCTGCTGCTGGCCGCGAGCGTGTACTTTTACATGAGTTGGAGAGCAGAGTACCTCCCGCTGCTGCTCCTCAGCACGCTCATTGACTACTGGGCCGGGCTGAAAATGGGCGCCATGCCCGGCCAGGCACGGCGCAAACGGTACCTGGTGCTCAGCCTGGCCGCCAACCTGGCCATCCTGTTCGTCTTCAAGTATTTCAACTTCTTCAACGCCTCGATCCGCACACTGTTCGGCGCCTTAGGATTGGAGTACGCGGTCCCGGCCGTCAACCTGCTGCTGCCCGTCGGCATCTCCTTCTATACGTTTCACGCCATGAGCTACACGATTGATGTGTACCGTGGCCTCAAGCAGCCAGAGACACATGTCGGCCGGTTTCTGCTGTACATCCTGTTCTTCCCTCAACTCGTCGCCGGGCCTATCTCGCGACCACGGCAGCTTCTGCCGCAGTTTCATCTGCCGCACGACTTTGATCCCGCTCGGGTCACCAGCGGCCTGGCCCTCATGGCCTGGGGGTTCTTCAAGAAGCTGGTGATTGCCGACCGGCTCGCCCTGGTGGTCAACAACGTCTACAACAACCCGACCGACTATACCGGCGTGGCGCTGATCATTGCCACCTATAGCTTCGCGTTTCAGATCTACTGCGACTTCTCCGGCTACTCCGATATCGCCCTGGGAGCAGCCCGCATCCTGGGTTACGACCTGATGGAGAACTTTCGGAGGCCCTACGCGGCCACCTCCGTGGCCGACTTTTGGTCGCGGTGGCACATCTCGTTGTCGACCTGGTTCCGTGACTACTTGTATGTGCCGCTCGGCGGCAACCGGGTTCCGCGCCCGCGCTGGTATTTCAACCTGATGTTCGTCTTTCTGGTCAGCGGGCTTTGGCATGGCGCCAATTGGACCTTCGTGGTCTGGGGTGCCCTGCACGGCTTGTATGTGTTGGTCGAAATTTGGACCCGGGGGCTGCGGGACCGGCTGCTGCAGCGACTAGGCCTTGCCCGCCGCCCCGGCTGGCTGGCGGCGCTGAGCTGGCTGCTCACTTTCCATTTGGTGACCTTTGCCTGGATTTTCTTTCGGGCCAGCACCCTCAATGACGCGCTCTACATCGCCGGACACCTTCTGCAAGGCTGGAGCCTACAGGCGGGGTATGGCCTGGGGGTGGGTGGGTACGAGCTCGTCATTGCGGGCGGCGCCCTGGCCTTGCTGGAGTTGGTGCAGTGGCTGCAGGCCCGCGGCGTCACCCGGCCCGACTTCGCTGCACGTCCGGCCTGGTTGCGTTGGGCTGGCTACTACGCCCTGGGGCTGCTGATACTGCTCTTCGGCAAGTTTGGCGCCACCGAGTTCATTTATTTCCAGTTCTAGTCATGCGCCCGGTGATCCAGCCCAAGCGCCGGCGCATGCCGCCGAAGACCTTGACAACGGCTCACCCCTCGGCTGCCAATGGCCAGGTCGCCGCAGTCCGGCGCCGCGGCCGCGCGGCGCTCGCGGCGCAGTCGGGTTTATTCTTGCTCGTCGCCTTTGGTCTGCTGCACGGCCTGGCTTTTGTCGCTGACCGCACTGCGCCCGGTGGCACCACCCTCTTCCTGCAGAATGATCAGCGCCATGTCGACCAGGTGCTGCAGGCGCCAGAGCCCCTGGAGGCGCTGGCGATTGGCAATTCGCACAATGCGGCGTTCAATCTGCGTGTCCTGGGGCACCCTGGCCATGCCTTTACGCGCGCCGACAGCGACTACTTTGAGACAGACTTCCTCCTGCGTGAGCTGATCATGCCCCGCCAGCCCACCATCCAGACCGTGTACATTCCCGTGTCCTACTTCTCGTTCCACTGGGATAGCGCGGCCGCCGCCGAAACCCGTGTCCGGCGTTGGCACATGTATGCCGTTCTCCCCACGTGGCGTTTTCGGCCAGGCGACTTCGGCAACTTCGCCGCCGGCAAGAGTCAACGCCTCTTCCCCATACAAAGCGTCGTCCGCGCAGACCATTGGCAGGCTGTGTTTGCTGCCTGGCTGGGTGCGGGACCCGAGCCTGTGCCGGTGGAAATTGCCGAAGACGACTGCCGCTTCCTAGCGCCCGACGGCCTAACCGCACAGGTTCAGGCCCGCGCTGAGCGGACCACGCGCCTCCTGGCCGAAATGGCTGCCAGCCATCCCACGGTGGCTGCCGACACCTACCAGGCGCTCGCCAACAGCCTCGTCTACCTGCAGGCACGTGGGGTACGTGTGGTCCTGGTCACGCCGCCGTACTACGAAACCTACAACGAGTTTTACAGTGCCAATGCGCCGGAAATGCTGGCGGTCATGCGCGCGAATGTCCGTTCTCTCCAGGCCGCCTACGGCATCGCCTACTACGACTTCTCGGCCGACACGGACTTCACGTTCGACCACCAGCTTTTCGCCGATGCCGACCACCTCAATGGCTGCGGCGCTCAACAGTTTTCGGAAAAGCTCAAGCAGGCATTGGCCGGCAATGCGCAGTAAGGCACTGCCCCTGCTGGTCAACTTTGCACTCGCCTCTGCGGCCGTGTTCGTTATGTTGTTTCTGCTGGAGCTGGGCCTGCGCGCCTATGCCTTTGTGCAGAACCGAACAGCGCCGGAAGCGGACGGCACCGCGGCCGAAGTTCCCCTGTACGTGCTGTGCGATTGCCCCTACCTATATGGCCTCAATCCCGCTCACCCAGAAATCAGCGCGCAGGGCCTCCGCGACCGGGAATATGCCAATCCAAAGCCGGATGGGGTAACGCGTGTGTTGGTGTTAGGCGACTCTATTACGTACGGCATCAATGTCGCCGCGGCGGCCACTTTCTCCGAGCAGATCGAGCAGTCCTTGGGCGGCCAGGTCGAAGTGATCAATGCAGGTGTCGCTGGCTACACACCGTATAACGAGCTCCTCTTCTTTCGCGAGGCCGGCCGTCGCTTTGAGCCCGATGTCGTTGTCGTTGCCTTCTCGCTGAACGACGTGGCCAATCCACGCCTTCACATCAATTACGCCGACGAGCAGATCGAGGCAATCCCTGAAGCGGCCATCCCCAACCTGACCTATGACCGCGAGCACATCCTGCCACTAATCGAGGCGCGCCAGCACGCCTCACCGCTGGAGTGGTCGGCGCTGTACAATTTTGTCTCCGAGCGCCTCGGGCCGCGTGAGGGTGACTTTCGTTCTTACCAGGATCTAGCCGGTTACACCGAGGTCAACGGACGGCGCTGGCCGACCTTTATCACCGGTGAGGACACGCTTAGCATTCAGGTGCTGCAGGATTACCAGTCGCCCGAATGGCAGTGGCTGCGCGGCATGTATGGCCAACTGCAGACGGCCGTCGACCAAGAGGGGGCCCGCCTGGTGATCGTGGCTGTTCCCCTGGCCTATCAGTTGGAAGAGGGCTACCCCTTCCTGCCCCAAACCCTGCTGGGGCGATATGCGGCGGAGAATGGGTTGCCTTACCTCGACCTGCTGCCCGCTTTTCAAAAGCACGCGGGTGAGCCGTTATTTTTCGGAGACACGGCGGGAACGTACGACGTTTGGCACCTGACTGAACGTGGCCACGCGCTGGCCGCGGAGACCTTACGCGAGTTTCTGTTGGCTCAGGCCCTGCTAGAAGGGTGAACGTCCCGGTGACAGAAACCCCCCTCAAGGCTCACCCGTTAGAAGCGACCGACCCATTGCTGGTGCCCATGAGCTCACCCGATCTGACGGCGCTTGAACGGGAGGCCGTGGCCCGGGTGCTGCAGTCGGCCAGCCTGAGTATTGGCCCAGAACTCAGTGCCTTTGAACAGGCCATCGCTGCCAGGACCGGCCTGCCCCACGCCATCGGCGTTAGCTCCGGCACCAGCGGGCTCCACCTGTGCATGATTGCCAGCGGTGTCGCCGCGGGGGACTACGTCATTACCTCTCCGTTTTCTTTTGTCGCTTCCGCCAATTGCATCCTCTATGAGCAGGCCGTGCCCATTTTGGTCGACGTAGATCGACAGACCGGCAACCTGGACCCTGGGCTCGTCGCCGAAGCCGTTTTCGATTTTGACCGTCGCCGGCAGATCGAGAACCGCTGGCTGCCGCCCAGTCATCGCCGTGAGCGGCGCGGGCGCCTGAAAGCGCTGCTGCCGGTGCACGCCTTTGGGCAGGTGGCCGACATGGACGCCATCCTGGCCGCCGCCCGTCCCGCTGAACTGGCCGTGATCGAAGATGCCTGCGAGGCCCTCGGCGCCGAATACAAGCAGCGCCAGGCAGGCACCTTCGGTGATGCTGCCGTCTTCGCCTTCTATCCCAACAAGCAAATGACGACCGGCGAGGGCGGCGTCATTGTCACGCGCCACGAGGCCTGGGATCAACTTTTCCGGTCTTTACGCAACCAGGGCCGCGACATCTTCGACAGCTGGCTGGCCCATTCACGCCTGGGCTACAACTATCGCCTGGATGAGATGAGCGCCGCCCTCGGCCTGGCGCAAACACAGCGCCTTGACGAGCTGTTAGCCCGGCGTGCTCAAGTCGCTGGCTGGTATGGCGAACTGCTGGCAGGCCTGGAATGTATTGAGCCGCCCCACGTTGCGCCGGCGACTACGTTTATGTCCTGGTTTGTTTATGTCATCCGGGTCAAGCCACCGGCGGATCGGAACACCGTCATGCGCCAGCTGGCCGAAGCCGGGATCCCCAGCCGCCCTTATTTCACGCCCATACATCTGCAGCCCTTTATGCGCGACCAGTTCGGATATGCGCGCGGCGATTTTCCCGTGACAGAGTATTTGGGCGATGTTTCGCTGGCACTGCCCTTTTCCGGCGTTATGCGGCCGGCCCAGGTTGAGCGAGTGTGCAGCGTTTTGCGAGCAGTGGTGCCTGGTTAGCACGGTGGAAGGGCCAAGGCAGGCGGGCGGGGAGACAAGGCCAACATGACCAAGGTGAAATCGACTGACCAATACCAGCGCGAAACTCCGCTGCCGAAGCCGGCCGGCGACGGGCAGCCGCGACGGCTAGCCGGCCCACTCGTACAGCGCCTCCTGTTCGAGTGGCGCAACCGCCATTTCTTCGTGCTTGACCTCGTCGCCCTGCTGGCTAGCCCCGCCATCGCACTCAGCCTGCGGACCGATGGGCTCGACTGGTTCCCAGAAGGATTGGCCGCGTTAGCCCTGTATACTTTCGTTTCGGTGTTGGTCAAAATCCCGCTCTTTTATTCTCGGGGTCTCTACCGCCGTTATTGGCGCCACGCCAGCGTCAGCGACCTGGCCCAGGTCTTTTTAAGCGTCACGTTGGCGGCCGTCATTCTCGCGGTACTAAACAGTCTGACCCACGGCCTGCTTGTCCGCTACGATTTGGCTGTCTTTCGCACGGTGCCTGTCCTCGACGGGTTAGTCACCGGCTTGATTGTCGGCGGTGCGCGGTTTGGCTTTCAAGGCCTCAACTATTGGCGCCGGCGGCTGCCGCACCATCCCGGCGGGCGGCAGGTTCTCATCGTGGGGGCTGGCAAGGCGGGCGTGATGACCGCGCGAGAAATGCAGGCCTATCCAGCCTTGGAGATGGAGCCGGTGGCGTTTGTCGACGACGACGCGGCCAAGGCTGGCTTGCATATCCACGGTATTCCAGTGCTGGGCACCAGCCAGGATATTCCCGAAATCGTAGAGCGATTGGGGATTAAGCGTATCGTGCTGGCGATCCCCTCGGCGCCGCTGACCCGCCGGCAGGCCATCCTGGCCAAGTGCCAGGGGGCGGGCATACTCACGTATGATCTGCCCGGGATCTACGAGCTACTCGCCGGTTACAAGACGATCAGCCGGCTGCCGCAGATCGATGTTAACCGCGTGCTGCGACGCGAGGCGCAGTTGGCCTTCCACCCCGAGATCGCCGCGACTCTGGAAGGCGCCACAGTGCTGGTGACGGGCGCGGGTGGTTCGATCGGCCGCGAGCTATGCCGGCAAATTGCCCGCTTTTCTCCCGCCCAGCTCATTTTGCTCGGACGCGGCGAAAACAGCATTCACGAGATCAATCTTGATTTGCGCCTCACCTTTCCAACCTTGATCGCCCACCCCGTAATCGTGGACGTTCGCGACCAGCAGCGCGCTGAGTGGGCCGTGGCCAAGTATCGGCCGGATCTCATCTTTCACGCGGCCGCGCATAAGCATGTGCCCATGATGGAAACAAGCATCGACGAGGCCGTTCTCAACAATGTGATGGGCACGCGCAATGTCGTGCAGGCGGCCCTGCGCCATGATGTCCTCAAACTCGTGCTCATCTCCACCGACAAAGCCGTGAATCCGGTTAGTATAATGGGGGTCACCAAGCGCATTGCCGAGTTGCTGGTCTTGGCTGCCGCCCAGCGCAGCGGCCGGGCCTTCATTGCGGTCCGGTTTGGCAACGTCTTGGGAAGCCGCGGCAGTGTCATTCCCAGCTTTCAGCAGCAAATCGCCGCTGGTGGGCCGGTCACCGTGACGCACCCGGAAATGCTCCGATACTTTATGACCATCCCCGAGGCCGTCAGCCTGGTGCTGCATGCCAGTCTCCTGGGCAAAGGCGGCGAGGCCTTTGTATTCGACATGGGCGATCCGCTCCGGATCGTTGACCTGGCCACCGATCTCATCCGCATGTCGGGTTTCCAGCCCGGGCGTGATATCAAAATCGTCTATAGCGGTATCCGGCCCGGTGAAAAGCTGCACGAGGAGCTTTTTCTCAGTGCGGAAAAGTACCAGCGCACGGCACACGCGCGGATTTTCGTGGCCACTGGCGACGGTACCATTGATCCGGATTGGATTGAGCAGCAAGTCAATACCCTGGAGGACCTGGCCAAGCAGATGCACACGGCCGCCCTCGTCGCGCAATTACGCGCCATTGTTCCGGAGTATCACCCGTCGGCCGCAGCGCCGGCCAACCCGGCCGCCAGCGAAGCCGCTGGCATGTCGCCCGCCTTGGCCAACCTTCGACAACTGCCGTTGGATACGTAAAGACCGTGACTGCCCCAATCTCTTCATCTGACCATCGTTTGGGGGGAAGTGCCCAAATGAACGATGCTGCCAGTCTGCGCAGACCCGTGTTGGCCGTGCTGGGCCGCTGGTGGCTAGTGCTCCTGCTGCTGGTCGTGGCGGGAGGCGTCAGCCACCAGTACAGCCTGCGACAGCCTCAGGTGTATGAGGCCACGACCAGTCTCGTCGTCGGCCAATCGATTTACGCCGTCGACCCGAGCATCCAGGATCTGACCACCAGCGAACAACTCGCGCTGACGTATGCCGACATTGCCAAGCGGCAGCCCGTCCTGGCGGGCACGGTCGGGGCGCTCGGTTTAGACTACAGTTGGCAGCAGCTCAAGAGCCGGGTCCGGGTCAACCGGGTCTTAGGCACTCAGGTGCTGGAAATCAAGGTCGAGGCGTCTTCGCCGGTCGAAGCCAGTTTGGTTGCCGACGAGATTGCGCACCAGCTGATCCTGCAGAGCCCCACCACCTCGGAAGACGTTAGTCTGGACGAGACCCAGCTCTTTATTGAAGAGCGGCTGGTCACCCTCAGGCAGAAGATAGAAGACGGCCAACAGAACCTGGAAGAGCTCGAGCGTATGCTTGAGCAAAATCTCCCCGACGCCGTTCGCCAGCAGACCCTCAACAAGATCGCCAGCGAGGAAAACCGGCTGAACAGTTGGGAGAACAATTATGTCCGCTACCTGGGCTTAAGAGACAACCGCAATTCACCCAATATCCTGGCGATCATTGAGCCGGCCCAGAGCCGCCCGACGCCCATTCGCCCCGACATTACCCGCAATGTGCTGCTGGCCAGCGGCCTTGGCGTGCTCTGGGGCATCGCCCTGGCTTTGCTGCTGGAATACTTTGATGACACCGTCAGAACGCCCGAGGAGCTCACCAACGAGCTGGGCCTGGCCTCACTGGGCACCGTCAGCCGCATGCCGGGCCGAGGCTACCAATCCAAACTTATCACAACGGCGCGACAGTCGCCCGCCTTTGCCGAAGCCTTTCGCATGATCCGGAGCAATATTCAGTTCGCCTCCCTCGACCGGCGAGGCAAAATCATTCTGGTCACCAGCGCTGTCCCGCGCGAAGGCAAGAGCACTATCGTCGCCAACTTGGGCATTGCCATCGCACAGTCAGGCCTGCGCACTCTCATCGTAGACGCCGATTTGCGGCGTCCGGTCCAGCACGAAATCTTTGAGGTCACGGAGATGGAAGGTCTGTCGGGCCTGCTCCGCAACCCGCAGCTGGATATTGACACTCAACTGCAGCTCACCCAATATGATGGCTTACAAGTGTTGACCAGCGGCAACATGCCGTCTAACCCCTCCGATCTGCTGGGGTCCCGCCACCTGGGGCCATTGCTGGACAGCCTCACAGAACGGGCGGACGTTATTCTCCTGGATGTTTCGCCGGTCACCATGGTGGCGGATGCTGTCGTGCTATCCAGCCAGGCCCATGCCGTGATCTTGGTGATCGAAGCCGGTCAGACGCGCCTGGGTGTCGTCCGGCAGGCACTCTTCCAGCTCAATCAGGCGGGCGCCAACGTTTGGGGGGCAGTCCTTAATCGCACAACCCCCGTGCGCAAGTACTATCGCGGCAAGCATAGCGGCAGTTACCTTAACCATATCCTCCCTTCCCACCGCTCGCCCAGCCAACCGCAACCAGCGGCCGCGCCAGAATTTTCGGATTGATCACAATGCGCCTCGCTGCCTTGGTTAGGAGAATTGGTTAATGGAGCATCAAGAAAATGGAGAGACCCTGGCCCAGCTGGGCGCCGTCGGCACCGCTGCGGGCGAGCCGCCAGAGATCTGGATCCGACCTTCGCACGGCTGGGTTTCGCTGCAGCTGCGCGACTTGTGGGCCTATCGCGAGCTGCTGTTCTTCCTGACCTGGCGCGACATCAAAGTCCGCTACAAGCAGACGGTCTTAGGGGCGGTCTGGGCCATTATTCAGCCGTTGCTGACCATGGTCGTCTTCAGCCTCTTCTTTGGCAGACTCGGCCAGATTCCGTCCGATGGCATCCCTTACCCCCTCTTCAGCTTCGCGGCGCTGGTCCCCTGGCAGTTCTTTGCCAACGGCCTCACCCAGGCGTCGAACAGCCTGGTTACGAGCGCCAACATGATAAGGAAGGTCTACTTCCCGCGCCTGGCGATGCCCCTGGCCAGTGTGGCGGCCGGCGTCGTTGATTTTCTCCTGGCGTTTGCCGTGCTGCTGGGCCTGATGCTGTATTACCAGGTTGTGCCCACCATCAACGCCCTGTGGCTGCCTGTCTTTCTGGGGATGGCCATCTGCACCGCAGTAGGTGCGGGGTTGTGGCTGGCAGCCCTGAATGTCCAGTTCCGCGATGTCCGCTATACGGTCCCCTTCCTGACGCAGCTTTGGCTATTCATTACGCCGATTGCCTATCCAAGCAGCTTGCTGAGCGAGCCCTGGCGCACACTCTATGGCCTTAACCCCATGGCGGGGGTCGTGGAAGGCTTCCGCTGGGCGCTCCTGGGCGTGGAAACACCGCCCGGGCCGATGACCGCCGTCTCGGCCGTGATGGCGGTCGGGCTCATGGTGAGCGGCGCGTATTACTTCCGGATGATGGAAAAGACCTTCGCCGATGTGGTGTAATCAGTGATGTCTGACATAGCGATTCGGGTCGAGAGCCTCAGCAAGCTCTATCGCATCGGCGCCACGCGCGAGAAGTATCAGACGGCCCGCCAGGCCCTCACGGCCGCCCTGGGTGCGCCGATCCTGGGCGCCCGCCGGCTGCTCCGTGGGCGGAACCACTCGCTGGCCCAAACCGACCGGGCGCTGTGGGCTCTGAAAGATGTGTCGCTCGAGGTCCGCCAGGGCGAGGTGGTGGGCGTCATCGGCCGCAACGGCGCCGGCAAGACTACCCTGCTCAAGATCATTTCCCGCATTACCGAGCCTACGCGAGGTTCGGTGCGGTTGCGCGGCCGAGTCGGATCGCTGCTTGAGGTGGGCACCGGCTTTCACCCGGAGCTGACCGGCCGCGAGAACATTTACCTCAATGGCGCCATTTTGGGCATGCGCAGAGCCGAAATTGACCGCAAGTTTGATGAGATCGTCGCGTTTGCCGAAACCGAGAAATTCCTGGATACGCCCGTCAAGCACTATTCCAGCGGGATGCATGTGCGTTTGGCCTTTGCGGTGGCCGCTCACCTCGAGCCGGAAATCCTCATCATCGATGAGGTGCTGGCCGTGGGCGATGCCGCGTTTCAGAAGAAGTGCTTGGGCAAAATGGGGGGCGTGGCCCAGGCCGGCCGGACGGTCTTGTTCGTTTCGCACAATATGGCCATGATTTCAGCCTTGTGCACCCAGGCCTTTTTGCTGTCAGAGGGGCAACTGACTTTCTCCGGCGCGGTTGCAGACGTCATCGGCAAATACATGGAGGCCGCGCCGCTGACCGCCCCCGTCTCGCTCGCCGAACGCACCGACCGGCAGGGTGACGGCCGGATACGCTTTACAGCGGCCACGTTCCTCGACGAGAACGACCAGGTGGCTGCAGTGGCCGTCTCCGGCAAGCCCCTGACCATCCAGCTGTGCTACCTGACGGCCGACGGCAAACCAGCGCGCAACGTGGACATGGATGTTGCGTTCTACGGCCCGCTTGGCCAACTGCTGTTCTTTTGCAAGGCGCAACTGGCGCACGGCAACTTTGAGATTCTCCCCCCGAGCGGAACAGTCGCCGTACATATCCCCAAGTTTCCTCTGAGCCCGGGGCGCTACCGCTATAAGCTTTGGTGCCAGACCAACCGCGTCACCGCCGACCGGCTCGAAGATGCCGGCATACTGTCGGTAGAAGCCGGAGACTTCTACGGCACCGGCTACTTGCCAACCAAGAATCCCGACGGGGTGGTCATGGTCGAGCACAGCTGGAAGCTAGCGGAAGCCTAAATGGCCGGCGCTGCCCCTCTGAGCAGCCAGGCCGACCCTTCAGCGCCCGACGCGCAGGCTGCCGGGGGCTATCGACTGGCTTATGTTTCCCGAGTGGCTTACCCCGACCAGACCGCCAACGCGCTTCAGACCATCCACATGGCTTCGGCCCTGGCGAACCAGCTCGGCCAAGCCAGCCTTTTCGTGCATGATCTGGCGACCAGCGAGGCCGACGTGCGTCGGCACTATGCCGTACCAGCAGCGCCGCTGCGCATCGTGCCGCTCAGAACACAGCGCTGGCCCACAGCCGTCCGCGGCCATGGCCTGCTAAGGTTCATCCTCTACAATTCATCCGTGGCCGCCAGCCTCGGTCTGCAGCCGGTTTGGCGGCAGCCGCCGTATCGGCAGAACGTGCTCTTCGTTCGGAGCCGCCTCGAGATTCTCTATTGGGGGCTACTGAGGCCCTATCTGGCGTGGCTGCGCCAGTGGCAGTTTATGTGCGAGGTACACGATTTGCAGCTTCCAATGCGGGCCAACGAAAACCAAGTGTATGACGACCGCTCACCGCGGGCTGAGCGGTTCACGCAGGCCCTCCGAGCTTACGATCACGTTCTCGCTGTGACCCACGGCCTGGCGGAGGATATTGCGGCGGTCACCCGCGGCCGGGTGGCGGCCAACGTCGTGCCGCTGTCGACCGGCCTCGAGCGTCTCAGCCGTCCGCCCGCCCTGCCCTTCGCGTCGCGTCCCATCGTGCTCGGCTACGTCGGCACGCTCGACTGGCGGCATGGCCTCGAAGACTGCCTGCAGGCCATGCTGCAGCTGCCCGATACTTTCCGGCTGCGCTTGGTCGGCCGCAGCGATTCCGAGGTCCGCCTCAGGCAGTGGCTGTCCGACCACGCGCTCACCCGGCGCGTCGAACTGATCCCGCCAGTCCCTTACACAGACGTGGCGCGCACCCTGGATCAGTGCGATGTGGCCTTAGCGCCGGCCGGCCAAAACATCCATTCACACCGGCATCGTTCGCCGTTGAAGATCTTCGATTACATGGCGCGCGGGAAGCCGATCGTGGCGGCGGATGTTCCCTGTCATCGCGAGCTCTTGCAGCCGGGCGTCACGGCCCAGTTCTATCGCTGCGGTAATGCCGCCGACCTCGCCGTGCAAATCCGAACCCTCGCGGACTGCCCCCAGAAAGCTCAGGCCATGGCAGCAGCGGCCTGGCAGCAATCAGCTTTCCACACGTATACCGCGCGCGCCAGGCAGATTTACGCCCTCCTCCAGCAGGCGCCTGGCCAACCCAAAGCCAGGCAGAGCTAAGCCCCATGACGCACCGACCACCGCGCATCCTGTTTGTGGCTCACACGGCCGAGATGGGGGGGCCGACGCACAGCCTGTGGCTGCTGCTGCGCCATTTACGCCAGCGCTTCGAGGTGGCTGTCCTGGTGGCGCAAAACGGCCCGCTCGTGAGATTGTTGCAGCGGGAAGGTCTGCGGTACTTCACCATTCCAGACCTGCGCTTCAATTCCATCTTCGCCGTAGCCGGGCTGCTGCGCAGAGAGGGCTTCGACCTGGTCTACGGCAACAACCCGAGCCGTCGCTCCCGCAATGCGCTGGTGGCCGCCAAGCTGGCCGGCAAGCCGTTTATCTGGCATTTCCGCGGAATGAAATGGCACTGGACCTGGCGCGAGGGCATCTTTCTGCGCGGCGCTGACGCTGTCGTTGCTGTTTCACAGGCGTGCGCCGACTCGCTGGCGCGCTTTTATCCGCGCCCCAATATCCGGGTCATTTACAACGGCGTTGACGTCGAGCAATTTGATGATGACCGCGCCTCAGCGCGCCACGAGCTGACCCAAAAGCTCGGCCTTGGCTCAGACGCCCACGTGGTCGCCAGCATCTCCCATTTGATCCCACGCAAAGGGCACGAAAATGCGGTGGCGGTGATGCACCGGGTTATCGCGGACCAGCCCGAGGCCCATTTGCTTATCGCCGGCGCTTTGGATCGCAGCCCAGCCTACACCGAGCGCGTACGCACACTGATTGCGAGGCATGGCCTGGACCACCGCATTCACTTGTTGGGGCTGAGGCCCGATGTCCCGCGTATTCTGCGTGGTTCTGACCTGCTCCTGCACACCGCCTTCCAGGATCCGCACCCGCGCTCGGTCATCGAAGCAATGGCCGCGGCGCTGCCGGTCGTTGCCTTTTGCGTCGATGGGGTCGCCGAAACCGTCGTGCCGGACGTCACCGGCTGCCTCGTTGAGCCGGGCGATGTGAACGGTCTGGCCAGCGCCACGCTGCGCCTGCTGCGCCAGCCCGATCAGGCCCGCGCCATGGGCGAACAAGGCCGCGTCCGCGTTGAGACACACTTCACCGCGGCGCGGACAGCCGAGCAAATTGCCGGGATCATTGACAGGCTCGCGTAAGCGCGGTAGATCAAAATGGCCACGACCCGCCAGTCTGACCCCAACATCATTCTGATCGTCCTGGACTCCGTGCGGCGCGACCATCTGTCAAGTTATGGCTATGCTCGGCCAACGACGCCGCACATCGATCAGATTGCGGCGGACGGTGTTCGGTTTACGCAGGCGTACGCCACCTCGTGCTGGACGGTGCCGTCGCATGCCTCCCTGTTTACCGGCCTCTATCCCTCGCAGCACGGCATCGACCTCGAAACCCTGGGACTGCCGGCGGGTCCGCCGACGTTGGCCAGCCGCCTGGGAGAGCTGGGCTACGAAACCATCTGCCTATCGTGCAATGGCTTTGTCGGCGGCGCGGCCAACCGGCTCAATCACGGCTTCCAGCGCAGCGTCGACGTGGAGGCCCTGTACGGCGGCCGCGGCCGCTTGCCCGGCAAGCTGCTGCGCTGGCTGCACGCGCGCTGGCGACACGCCAGACGAGTTGATCGCGGCGCCCAGCGGGCCACCAACATGGCCTGCCGCTGGCTGCGCCAGCGCAGCCCGGACAGGCCGTTTTTTCTTTTTCTCAACTACATGGAGTGCCATCTGCCCTATCGGCTGCGTTCGGCCGAGCGCTACCGGTTTTTGCCAGCCGATAGGCGCGTGCGCGCCGACCGTGTCTCCCAAGATCCGTTTGCCGTCATGTCCGGCCGCCTGACGCTCTCGGCTCAGGACATTGATGACCTCCAAGCGCTCTACGATGGCGGCCTGCACTATCTGGATAGGCAAGTCGCCCGGCTCGACGCCTGCCTGCAAGAGGTCGGTCGGCGCAATGACACGCTAGTTGTCATCACCGCCGACCATGGTGAAAGCTTCGGCGAGCACGGGCTTTTCGACCACCAGTACGGGTTGTACGAGCATCTGCTGGCGGTGCCGCTGATCATGCGTCTGCCGGGGCACAGCCGGGCGGGCACGCTGCAGCCACAGCCGGTCCAGTTGGTCGATTTGTTGCCAACCTTGATCGGCTTAGTGTCCGCTGGCCGCGCCGGCGAGCGGCCGACTTCCGGCCCGTCGCTCCTGAACGGCGCCAGCCGTGACGTCGTTATGGCCGAGTATCTGTCGCCCAATTTGCGCGCCTTCCGCCGCCGCTTTCCCGAGGTTGATGTGGCGCGCTACGCCGTGGCCATGCGCTCAATCCGGCGCGAGCAGTACAAGCTCATCTGGCGCAGCGACCAGCGCCTGGAACTGTACGATCTTATGTCGGATCCGGGCGAAACGACCAATCGGGCCGAAGCCGAACCCAACCGGGTGGCCGAACTGCAAGCACAGTTAGAGCGTTTCTTGGGGCCATGGCCCGGGCTGGAACGGCCAGAGGCCGAAGCCGCCGACATGGAAACCCTTCGTGATCGCCTGGAGGCACTCGGCTATCTTTAGCCTAAGGAACCGGGGTCTTGCCAGCGCGAGCGGCCTTGGCAAGCCGGCCGCGGCCTGGCGCCCAACGCAGCGCCGCGCCGGGTGCCGTGGCTCAATTGGGCTCTTTGCGCTCGCCAGTACCGTGCTGACGTTGGCTGGGTTAGAGGTGGCCTATCGGGTCTACTTATATGTGGACGACGTCGATTTGGACTACATCGTCATGAGCCGTTCCGTCTACGAGTTTGATCGGGAGCACGGCTATCGCTATACCCCCAATGCCACGGCGCTGGCCGTGCGCGTAAACAACGGCGCTCTCGTCGAGCATTGGGAAATGTCCGTCAACGCGAACGGCAACATCGGGGCCGCTGAGAGCGCCCCGGGTTGGGAGCAGGCCGCTTTCAAAATTCTCGTCGTGGGCGATTCCTTTACCGCGCGGGCCGACTATGGCGGCATTACCTGGACGGATTACCTGCCCGCGGCCGTGGAGGCGCGGCGCGACGGTGAAGTGGCGCTTGTCAATTTGGGCCGTGATGGCTTTGGCATCTTGCAGATGATCCACCTGGCTCAGCTTGCGGCCGTTGAGTATCAACCCGACCTCCTGCTCATCGCCTTTATCACGAACGACCTGACCCGCGCCAGTTTTTGGCGCACGCTCATCACCAGCAACGGCGAACAGCGGCTGCTGGCCTCTACCACGCCGACGCCCGCCCCGGACCTGCTGAACGCCGCCGACGTCCGGCTCATAAATCCCCTCCTTTCAAACGCCTGGGCCGAACAGTTGCAGGCCCACCCTGTGCCCGAAGATCCCCTCCTGCAGCAGTTGAACGACCAATTCCGGCGCATCGCGCTGGCAGAACGCCGGCGCCACCTGTTCTCGCTCCAGACCAGCCTCCTTTACAACCGGCTCTTTTTTGGCGACCCTTTTTTTGCGGTCCACAAACCGGCCCGCAACCCAAGGCTGAACGACGTCAGTTACGCAGGCAATCCGGTTTTCCAGGCCGATATCACGGCGCTGCAAAGCCTGAACATTCCGGTCATTCTGCTGCGCCTGCCGCAATATCAAGAACTAAAAACCGGTGAGTACCGGCTCAGCGCCCAGGAGTCGGCGCTGCTGACCAGCCTCCAGGCGATGGCGCAGGCTATCCCCGGCAGCCTCTATGTTGACGTGCTGTCGTATGCAGACGGGCTTCCGGGAGACATCGACAGCCTTTTCGCCCTTCCGTACGATCGTCATCCGTCGCAGGCGGGCGTTCAAGTCTACGCGGCGCTCATTGATAAAGCCCTCGCGGATGTTGGCATGCCACCCACGCCCGATGACTGAGCTTTCCGGCGAGACGGCCTTCGCACAAACCGCAATCCATACCGCGCCGGAGCGGCGCGGGCAGTTGCTGCCTCTGGTTGGAGTCTGCCTGGCCAGCCTGGCTTTTTACCCCCTGTATGCGGGTCCGCCAACGCGTTTTCAGCGCTATGCGCCTGGGTTGGCACAGCGCGGCATTCAGCTGCATGTATTTGCCCAGGCCGTGACGGACCAATTGATCGCGCGCGACGGCGCCTTGAACGCCGCGGAGGCGGGCCCTGGGGCGCCAGCCGCGGGCGGGCGGCCGGCCACGCCACTGTTCGAGGTGCTTGACGGCCTGCCTATCCAGCGCATCAAGCTGCCCGAAGGCTTGTTCAAACAGCCGGCGTACTTTGATGGCCTCCGGCGCTATTGCCGTCAGCGGCGGAGCGCCACCGATGTCGTCCAGTTTATCAACCTGGACTTGTGGGCCGTGCCCGCCATACGCCAGCTTAGACGCTTGCGCGTGGGCACCGTCTTTACGCATACCCTGTTGGGCCAACTCTCGGCGCAGCCATGGAAGCGTCGGCTGCAGCGCTTTCTGTGGCGCCTGCCCCTCAACCTGGTCGATTGTGTCGTGGTGAGCAGCCTGGCCATGCACCGGGAGCTCAGCGACCTCGGCGTGTCAGCGCCGATCGAGATCATTCCCAACGGGGTGGACCTGCAGCGGTTCAGGCCCATTGAAAGCGACCAAGCCAAAGTCCGGCTGCGCCTGCGCCTGGGCCTGTCACCCCAGGCGGAGATGATCCTGGCCATCGGTCCCATCATTCCACGTAAAGGGGTGGATGCCGTGGTGGAGGCTTTTGCGGCGCTCTGCGTGGAGTATCCCCAGGCCCAGCTCGTCTTGGTCGGCCCACGCCACGATCTCTCTCGGCCGGAGCTGGCCGATTTTCATGACCGGCTGGAGCACGTCATCGCCGCGGCCGGCGGCGAAAGCAGGGTTATTTTCACTGGAGCCGTCAGCCAGGTGCAGGACTACTTGCGCGCGGCTGACATCCTGGTGTTCCCCTCGCGGCGAGAAGGCATGCCCAATGTTATTCCCGAGGCGATGGCCTGCGGCCTGCCGGTCATCCTGACACCCTTTATCGGGCTGCCACAGGAGTTCGGCCGGCCCGACGAGCATTATTGCCTGACGGATTGGGAGGTGCCCGTTTTGGCAGCCGACCTGCGGCATCTACTGCAAAATCAGGCACGGCGCCAGGAGCTGGGACGATCCGCGCGGCGGTGGATGGAGGCGAACTTCGACGTCAATCGCAGCCTGGACGCCTACGCCTCGCTGTATCGGCAGGTGCGCCAGGTCTGAGATGAAGCCGGAGAATGCCAGCGGCCAGGCGCCAACCTTCACCGTCTTCACGCCCAGCTACAATCGGGCTGATACCCTGCCGCGCGTCTTTGCCAGCTTGTGCAACCAGACGTATAGGGATTTTGAATGGCTCATCATCGACGATGGGTCTCAGGACGCGACGGAAAGCCTCGTGCATGGCTGGCAGCAGACGGCCTGCTTCCCGATCCGCTACATCTGGCAACCCAATGCCGGCAAGCACATCGCCTTTAACCACGGCGTTGCAGAGGCGCGCGGCCGTCTATTTCTTCCACTGGATAGCGACAACGCGTATGTGCCAGCCACCCTGGAACGCTTTGCCTTCCATTGGCAAGCGATCCCCAGCGACAACCAACACGAGTTTACAGGTGTCAGCGCCCTCAGCCAGACAGTTGATGGGCGCCTCCTTGGCAGCCCGTTTCCATTTGACCCAACCGACTCCAACGCCTTGGAGATCCGCCTGAAATACCGCGTGACTGGAGAAAAAGTAGGCTTTCACCGGGTGGACGTCCTGCGCCAGTTTCCGTTTCCGCAGTTCCCCGGCGAAACCAACCTGCCCGATAGTCTGCTGTGGAACCGCATTGCTCGGCACTACAAGACCCGCTATGTGAACGAGCCGCTCCAGACATACTATTTCACGCCCAACGGCTGGCTGGCCAACCTGCGCCGGCTGGTGGCAAAGAACCCGCGCGGCCATCGTTTGTACTGGCGCGAATATCTGCACAACCCCTATCCCATCGCATTCACCGACCGGCTCAAGGGCTACATTAAGTACATTCGGGCCGCCTATTTGTGCGGTGATAGTCCGGCAGCACAGGTGCGCGCTGTCCCGTCCCCCGTAGATTGGGCGCTGGCTTGGCCGGCTGGCTACCTGCTGTTCTTGCGAGATCGGCCAACGCAAGCTGCGTCAGGGCGCTAGGCTGCTGGCCGGCGGAGACGATGCGTGGAACTGGGCCACCGGCCGCCCGGCCGGGCCCGCGGGGCTGAGGTGCTGAATTGACCAAAACGTTGAGACTGCTCGTATCACTCCTGACCACCCTGCTCGTCCTGAGCGCCTGCCGAGGCCAAACAGAGCCTGAGACGCCGGCGACCTCCTGGGTGGCACCAACCACTCCGGCCACTGGCGCTCTCCCAGCGTTTCCGGGGGCACAGGGCGCGGGCACCCAAACCAGCGGCGGACGGGGCGGACAAGTGATCGAAGTCACCAACCTCAACGACACCGGGGCTGGCAGCCTGCGGGATGCGATCGAGAAGGCGGGGCCCCGTATCATCGTCTTTCGGGTCGGCGGCCTGATCGAACTCAGGAAGCCACTGCGCATCGAGAACCCCTATGTGACGATCGCCGGCCAGACCGCCCCAGGCGGCGGCATCACGTTGCGAGGCACCAGTGACGGCGATGGCGAGATGATCATCATCCAAAACGTGCAGGATGTGATCATGCGCTACTTGCGCATCCGGCGCGGCGGCGACGGCGAGCCAGGCCACGGGCAAATCAATATTCTTATCGGCAGCGGCGCGCACGATATCATCGTGGATCATGTGTCGACCAGCTGGACCCTGGATGAAAACATCGCCGTCTTTCGGAATATCCCGCGCGACGCCGACCCGGAGCAGTGGCCGCCCATCCACAACGTGACACTCCAACGGTCGATCATGGCCGAGGGCCTCTATCCTCACAGCACGGGCACGCAAGTCGGCGGCGAATTCGAGGTGGATGGCTGGCGCGGGGTATACGACATCACCATCCACCATAATCTGTTTGTCAACAACAGCCACCGCAACCCGGCGGTCGGCTCGACCGGTACCCAGGTGATCAATAACGTCGTCTATAACTGGGGCACCAAGCTGGGTGAGACCATTACCGCCACCAGCGCCGACTGGATTGGCAACTACTTTAAGCCCGGACCGTTGTCCGACGCCCAACGGCTGCTGGTCCATAATGCTTTTCCAAAGGGTTCGCCCAACACGCCCTATCCGACGCCCTCGCTTTACATGGCCGGGAACGCCTCCCCACCATTGTTTGCCGACACGAGCGCCGACAACTGGGCGATGTACCGCATCCATTACTCGGAAGTACCCGTCCCACCGGAGTTTCGCCGCGCCACGGCGCTGCCGCAGCCCCTTGTCCCTGTGGCTATCCAGACCGCCCACGAAGCCTATGCCTCTGTTCTGGCCGATTCCGGCGCCAATGCGCGGCTGGATTGCCAGGGCTATTGGGTGGCCAATGCGGATGCCGTCGATCTGCGGCTCGTGACCGAAGTCACCACCGGCACCGGGCCCAGCGGCCCGACCCACCCCACCCATGAGCAGGAGGTCGGCGGCTACCCTGCCCTTGAGCCCGGCCTGGCCTGCGCCGATGGCGATCACGACGGCATGCCCGACGAATGGGAAGTGACCAACGGACGCACCAAGCCGCAGGCATACGACGCGGACCGGTACGATCTAAACACGGACTATACCAACATTGAGGTGTACCTGAATGGCGTGCCGGCCGCGCCTTGACTGCGCGCGCCGGTTCTGCAGCCCACCGGCCAGCCTCCGTGGATGACTGATGACCATTGGTACTTTTTCGCTTAGTCCGCGCGCCTTCTCCCTCGCCGTCATTGGCCTGGGTATCGTCGTTGCCGCCGGGTTGGGCTACCTGGTGCCGGAAGACGATCTGGAATTGGTCCAGTTCGCGCTGCTCGTGGTCGGCGCCTGCATCCTGGTGGTCCGTCCGGAGCTGGGCCTCCTCTTGCTGACGGCCAGCCTTCCCCTTGAAAGCTATTTCACGGTCCAGCGCGGCGTGACGGCAACCCGCATGCTGGGCGCGGCCATCTTTGGCGTCTGGATCCTTCATAAACTGCTGTTGCGCGAAACCTGGGACCATCTCTGGATGAGCAACCTGTTTCGCGCCGGCTTGTTGGTCCTGTCAATCTCCGTGTCCTCAGCGCTGTGGGCCACCTCGTGGGCGTTTACATACAGCGGGCTGTTGCAGCTTGTCCAGCTCTTTGTTCTAGGACTTCTGGTGATCGATCTCGTAAATTCGCCCGGGCGCCTAGTTACGCTGGCCAAAGTGCTGGTGGCCATGGCGTTTGTGGCCGCCCTGCTGACGATCGAACAGTACTTCGTCGATGGGGCCAAGCGGGCCGGCGACAATATTACCGGGGGCGTCAATGGCACTGCCGCCATGCTGGTGCTAACGGTGCCTTTCGCCTTTTATCTCGTCCGTGGTCAGCGGGCCTGGCTGTGGCGCCTCCTGGGGCTGGTCTACATTTGCGCCGCCTCAGTCGCTGTGGCCGTCACCTTTTCCCGCACCAGCTACATTCTGTTGGCACTCACTCTGCTGGGGTATGGCCTCAGCCTGCTGGCCGACCACCGCAAACGGCAATGGGCACTCGTGCTCATCCTGATCGTCGTGCTGTTTGCCGGCGCTCTGCCCCAGGACCTGATTCTCGAGCGGGTATCGTCCGTGCTGCCCAGCCTTCAGGATGTGCTGGGCACAGCCACAGGCTCGACGGTGGTAAACGGACGTGGTCTGTACTGGGCGGTTGGGCTGGCGATGTTCAATGATTATCCTCTGCTGGGCGTAGGCTACAACAATTACGGCCCACGCTTTACCGGCTATCTGCCGCAGGTTGGCGCCGGCCTCCTTTACGCCTCCAATCGCCGCGTCACGCACAGCAGCTATATTACCTTCATGGCCCAGCAAGGGCTTTTCGGATTGGCCTGCTGGCTGCTGCTGTACGCTACGGCGGGCTACAACCTGGTCCGCGCCTGGTTCGCGGCCACCCGCGCCCGGCACGCCGACCTGGTGCATCAGATTCTGGCCGTTGGCGCCATGTTCCTGCTGATTCTGTGTTATGGCTTTTCTCTTGATATTCACCAAGACAAACTGTTCTGGGTGGTACTCGGCTTAAGTGTGGCCTTGCGCCGCCTGGCATCGCCAGCCGCGGAACCCCGGCCCATCAGCCAGAATTACGCGTCAAGATGACGGCCAGCGCCCGCCGCCTGCCCGCTTCCCCGCCCGAACCGGGCATGCGACAAGTTCTCTGGCTGGCTGAGCTTCACCCTGACCAACGTGACGCTATCGGCAACAAGGCGGCCCGCCTGGCCGCCTTGCTAGCCGCTGGCTTCCCTGTCCCGCCGGGGTTTTGCATAACGCGCCTGGCCGCTGTGGCGCAAGCCGACAATAAGCGCCAGCGCCGTCAGGCGGAAAACAGCGCGCCTCCAGATCACGCACCGGCCGTGCCAGAGCCTCTGCACGACCTCGAACTGAGCCCGGCCCTGGTGGCCGAGGTGGCCGACAAATATCAGCAACTGCAAGCCCGCTGGCCTGGCCTAGTCGCCGTGCGTTCTTCCGCCACGGCGGAGGATCTTCAAGAGCACAGCTTCGCCGGCGTCTATGAGACCGTCCTCGGCGTGGCCGATTTGGAGAGCGTGCTGGCCGCGCTGCGACATTGCTGGGCATCCTATTGGAGCGCGGCGGCCGTTCACTATCGGGCCGAGGCAGGCTTGCCCGCCGAGGGGCATGGCATGGCCGTGCTCGTGCAGACCATGATCCAAGCCAAATGGGCGGGCGTCCTTTTCACCGTCGATCCGCGCGGCGAGCATAAGAATGCCTTGGTCATCGAGAGTGTGACCGGCACGGGCGAAGCGCTGGTCAGCGGCCAGGCCCAGGCGCAGCGTTATTGGGTAGATCGCGCCACCCGGCAGCCGTTGGCCGCTGAACCGTCGTCAATACGCCTCGCAGATCACCTTATCCGGGCGTTGGCGGATATGGGGCTGGCCATTGAGCACCACCAGGGCAGCGCCCAGGACATCGAATGGGCCGTGGAACAACACGACCGGCTTTGGATCTTGCAGACGCGGCCAGTCACCCAGGACCAGGATGATTGGGCCAGCCAATGGCGTGTGCCGGCGCGCGAGTGGCTGGCCAGCTATGACGAGGCCTTCTCCCCCTTGGGCTGCGATCTGGCCGTGCGCCGCTACGACGTATGGGTCCGTGGCATCAACGCCTTGGGCCGCACCGCGTTCAAGCCCGAGAGACGCATCGCCAATGGAGGTTTTATCTATTACCGTCCAACCTGGCGCCACCGCAGCCGGCCACTGCGCCTCTGGATGCAGTTTTGGCAGCTCGCCTATTTCGCAGCCAGCCATCCCATTCAACACCGGTTCGCCAACGAGACTCTGCCCCGTTACCGGCAGCGGCTCGCCGCCTTAGACCAGCCGGCTGTAGGCGCCCTCAGCGATCAGGCGGTGCTGGCGAGTTTTGACACAGCCATCGGCGACTACCTGGACCTTCAGTTCAGCAGTTATGCGATCGGGCGGGTCGCGGTCACGGCCGCCAGCCTGCTCGACCGGGTCTGCCGCCTGTGGTTCAGGGATACCGCCAGCCTGCATGCCCTTGACCTGTTAAGCGGGTTAGAGGACAGCAGCGTTCAGCGCGAGCTCGCTCTGCATCGGCTGGGCCGCTTGCTGGCCGAGGCGGCCAGCCCGCCCGAACACGCTGGCCTGACCATGGCCGACCTGGAGGCGTTGCGGTTACAGCCTGGCCCGGGGCAACGCTTATGGCTTGAGCTCCACCGCTTTCTCGGCGAGTATGGGTACATCTGGGGGGATCGCTATCCGCGTGATCCCGCCTGGCAGCTCCTCCCCACGGCCTTAGTCTCGGCGCTGGCGAATGCCGCTAGCGGAGCGCGCGAGGCTGGCTTCGACGAGCGGCACCGACAGCAAAAGCTGCGTCGCGAACACGCGGTCAGCCGAGCACTGCAAGTCCTGGCGCGTGACCGGCTCCCCTGGCGGCGGCTGTTGTTTCGCTGGCTGCTGCGACGGGCGGAGGAGTTGTTCCCGTTCAAGGAAGATCGAAACCACGACGTTTACCGGTCGGTTATGGTCATCCGGAAGTATGCACAGGAGATCGGGCGCCGGCTGGCTGCGCGCCAGAAGCTGCCGGCGGAAGGTGACGTTTTCTTTCTCGAATGGGACGAAATCAAGGCGCTCTGGTCCGGTGACCGGCCGGCGGCCAGCGTGCGGCGGGTGATCGCACAGCGGAAGGGTCGCTTTGCGCACGGCCGGCGCTCCCAGGCGCGGCCGCCCGCACTGCACCCAACCAGAGCAGACACCCTCGAGCTATCCGGTGAGGCTTGCAGCCCGGGGGTCGCGGTTGGCCGCGCCCGGCTCGTGCATAGCCTGGGCGAGCTGGAGCGCGTCGCCGCGGGCGATATTCTCGTGTGCAGCCAGCTGCGGCCCGCCTGGAGCCAGGTCTTTGCGCGGGCGGGCGGCGCGGTCATTGAATTGGGCAGTATGCTCTCGCACGGTTCGACCTTAGCGCGTGAATATGGCATCCCGGCGGTCATCAACGTGGCCGGCGTCACGGCACTGGTGCGCGATGGCGATAGCGTGATGGTCGATGGGTATCTGGGACGGGTCGTTGTGCAGCCGGGCCCGTCGCGCTCAGAGCAGACGGCCGCAGCCGACCAACCTCCCAATGCGCATCTTGTACGTCATCAATAGCCTCGCCTACGGCGGCGCTGAGAGAGTCGTCGTCGACTGGAGCACGTATCTCCAGCGCGCCGGTCACTCGATTGAAGTCTGTACCATCTACACCAAGGGCCCGCTCGGCCGGCATCTGGAAGAACAGGGGGTGCGGGTGCATGACCTGGGTCTTGATCCCGGCTTGGAGCACAATCAGTTCCGCAGGAAGTACGACCTGCGCGTAATTGGGCCGCTGGCGCGCTTGGCTCGGGCCGGCGACTATGAGGTTGTGCACGCCCACCTGTTCCCCACCAGCTTGTTCGTCGCCGCCGCTTCGTATTTCGCTCGCGGCCAGCCGTTCGTCTTCTCCGAGCACAATGTCTTCAACCGGCGGCGCCGGGTGCCCGTGTTCAAGCTGCTGGATCGTGCCATCTACCGCCGCTATGCCCGCATCGTCGCTGTCAGCGAAGCCGTCGCAACCGCCTTGAGGCACTGGCTGCCCGAAGTTGCCGCCAAGCTGGCCGTCGTGCCCAACTCCGTGGACCCCAGCCGCTTCGCCGTGTCCCCAGCCCAGCGTCAGGCAGTCCGCCACGCGCTCGGCCTGGCACCCAACGATCAGGTGATCCTCTTTGTTGGCCGCCTGGTTCGGGCCAAGGGAGTAGAGGTGCTCTTGGAGGCCCTCGCACACCTGCCCGCCAAGGCGCGGGCCAAATGCCTAATTGTGGGGCCAGGGCCGCTGCGCGCTGAACTCGAGCAGAACCTGGACGAGTCACTGCGCCGGAGCGTTACCTTCCTGGGCGCGCGCAGTGATATTCCAGACTTACTGGCGGCCGCCGACCTGTTCGTCCTCCCGTCGCGGTGGGAAGGCCTACCGGTGGTGGTGCTCGAGGCCATGGCGGCGCGCCTCCCGATCGTGGCCACGCGCGTCGGTGGCATACCCGACGTGCTGCAGCATGGTGTCAGCGGTTGCCTGGTGCCCCCCGACGACCCCCGGTCGTTGGCGGACGGTATCGGGGCCTTACTGAGCTCGCAGACGGCGCGCGTTCGGCAGGCCGACGTGGCCTTTCAGGTGCTGTGCGCACGCTTTTCCCCCGACGTTACCTTGCGCCGGCTGCTCGGGGTTTACGGGTCGATGCTTGAGGTCAGGCCATGAAGGCCCCTTTACGCGTTGGGCTGCTTGTCAACGGCTTGGTGCAGCCCCGGTGGATCCAGAAGCTCGTCGCCGATATCCGGGCCTCGCCGGTGGCCGAGATCGTGCTGGTCGTCGTCAACGCGACCCCGGTTCCACACCGGTCCTTGGCGCAGAAACTCTGGCAAGACCGCCGCGAGTTGCTGTATCGCTTGTACCGCAAACTCGATGAGGCGCTCTTTAGGCAGCGACCAGATGCGTTCGAACCCGTGTCTATTGCCGATCTGCTTGATTGCCCGCAGCTCGAGGTCAAACCGCGGCAGCGTCGCTACTCGGATTACTTTGAGGAGGCTGACATCCAGGCGATCCGCGCCTACGAGTTGGATGTGGCCCTGCGTTTTGGCTTCCGCATCCTGCGCGGGGAGGCGCTGCGCCTGGCGCGCTATGGCGTGTGGTCCTATCACCATGGCGACAACCTGGTCAATCGCGGCGGGCCACCGGGCTTTTGGGAGGTCATGCACGCAACGCCGCTCACTGGCTCGGTGCTGCAGATCCTGTCTGAAGACCTGGACAGCGGCCAAGTCATTTACCGTTCCCAGGCCAGCACCCACCCCTACTCCGTGACCAAGAATAAACATAACTATTACTGGAAGTCCTCGGCGTTCGCCTTAAGGAAATTGGCTGAGCTGCATGCCGAAGGGCGATCGGCGCTTGAGCGCGAGGCCTGTCCTCCAACTTATCAGCCGTATAGCCATCGCCTGTACCAGGCGCCCGGCAATGCTGAAATGCTGCGGTTGCTCGCGCGCCTGATCGACCGGTATGCGATGCACAAGCTCAACCGCCTGCTCTACCGCGAGCAGTGGTTCCTGGCCTATCACGTGGGCGGCGCCGCACAGCCGGCCGATAACTTCTATCGTTTTAAGCAGCTCCAGCCGCCTGACGATCGCGATTGGGCCGATCCGTGCGTAGTCAAGCGCGGCGATTCCTTTTTCATTTTCGTCGAGGAGTATGTGTATCGAAAACGCAAGGGACACATCGCCGTGATCCAAATAGACGCCCAAGGGCGCTGGCAGCCGGCCGTGCCCGTCCTGGAACGCGACTACCACTTGTCTTACCCGTGCGTGTTTCAATGGCAGGGCCGCGACTACATGATTCCCGAGACCGCCGCCAAGCGAACGGTCGAGCTCTACCAGTGCACGTCGTTCCCGGGGGGGTGGGCGCTGTGTGCTACGCTGCTGCGCGATGTGCGCGCGACCGATGCCACCGTCGCCGAAGTCGACGGCCGCTGGTGGATGTTTGCTAATATCGCCGTGGCCGGCGCTTCAAACAACGATGAGCTGCACCTCTTCTATGCCGACAGCCCGCTGGGGCCGTGGGTTCCCCACCGGCGCAACCCGGTCAAGTCCGACGTCCAGTCAGCGCGCCCCGCAGGACGGCTCTTTCACTTAAACGGGCAGCTCTGCCGTCCGGCACAGGACTGCTCTCAGCGCTACGGCTATGCGATCACGATCCACCAGATCCACCGTTTGGATCCGGAGGAGTTTCGCGAATCGGCCATTGCCAGGATTCTCCCCCGGTGGACGGCCGGCCTGGTGGCCACGCACACGCTGAATAGTGGCGACGGCTTCACCGTCATCGACGGCCAGCGCCGCCGGCGACGAATCGCATAGGTTCCCTACGCCATGTTTAGACTCCTCAAAAAGCAGACACCCAAGCTACTCGTCATCGGGCTGGATTGCTGTGCGCCGCAACTGGCGTTCGACGCCTGGCGTGACGAGCTGCCCAACCTGAGCCGCCTGATGCGGCGCGGGGCTTACGGCGTGCTCCGCAGTTGCACGCCCTGTATTACCGTCCCCGCCTGGAGTGTGATGACCTCCAGCCAGGATCCGGGTGTGCTGGGCATTTATGGCTTCCGCAATCGGGCCGATTACTCGTACGAAGGCATGACCATCGCCACCGGGGCGGCCGTGAAGGTGCCCCGCGTCTGGGACCTCCTCGGTCAGGCGGGCAAGCGGGTAGTGACGATCGGCGTGCCGGGGACCTATCCCCCTCGACCGGTCAACGGCGCCCAGATCGGCTGCTTCCTGACCCCGCAGACGGTCGGCACCGACGCCAGCGGGCGCAAGGTTTCCAAAGTGTTTACTTACCCGCCCGAGCTAAGTGATCAAGTCAACGCCTGGGCCGGCGGCGAGTACCTGGTCGACGTGAAGCAGTTCCGCACCGACAACAAGGGTTTCCTGCTGGAACAAATCTACGCCATGTCGCGCCAGCACTTTCGAGTCGTGCGCGAGATGCTGGCGGCCCAGCCGTGGGATTTCTTCATGTTCGTCGAGATGGGGGTCGACCGTATCCATCACGGCTTCTGGCGCTTTCAGGATGCCACCCACCTCAAGCATGACCCCGCCAGCCCCTTTCGGAACGCCATTCGTGACTACTATCGCTACATTGACGGCGAGATTGGCGAAGTGCTGCGCCTGGCCGGCGAGGACACGGCCGTCATGGTGGTCTCCGACCACGGCGCAAAAAAGATGGACGGCGGCGTGTGCATCAACGAAGTTCTGGTGCGGGAAGGCTGGTTGGTCCTGGCCCAGGACAAACCGGCCGCCACCACGCCGATCGAAAAAGTGAAGGTCGACTGGTCCAAGACCAGGGCCTGGGGTGAAGGTGGCTACTACGGCCGTGTCTTCCTGAATATCGCCGGACGCGAACCGCAAGGCGTCATTCCCGCCGCCGACCGCGAGGCCGTGCGTGACGAACTCGCCACGCTGCTGCGCGGCGTGCGTGGACCTGACGGCGAAGACCTGGGCACCACCGTCTATGTGCCCCAAGCGATCTACCGCCAGGTCAACGGCATCGCCCCCGATTTGATCGTGTATTGGGGCAATCTACTGTGGCGCTCCGTGGGCAGCCTGGGGCACGCGGAGATCTGGACGCGGGAAAACGATATCGGGCCGGACGACGCCAACCATGCTGAAGAGGGTATGTTCATCGTCTCCGATCCGCGCTTCGACTGGCAGGGGCGCCAGTTGTCTGGGCGAGGGATCATGGACATTGCCCCGACGATCTTGCGGCATTTTGGTCTGCCGATACCGGCCGACATGCAAGGCCGGGCTATCGCCGTGGCCTAGCACGCCATGACGCCGACCGCTCTGCCCTGGCCCCACCGTGCAGCGGGCTGGTAGTCAAGCCGCCGCTTAACGCTTGGAGCTTGGAGCTTCAAGCTGCCCTACCTAATGGAGGCCTCGATGCCTATCCTGTTCAGACACTTCCGC
>CAYUYN010000012.1:0-8346 GCA_964449185.1 uncultured Anaerolineales bacterium
TGGCTGAGCAGCCATAGCAAGCCGGTGCTGGCGGCGACCGCCAGCAGCAGGTTGAGAGGCACGTCCAACGCGGTGCGCGTCTGGAACGCCGACCAAATTGGCTGCGTCCCGCGCTGCAGTTCGGCCCACAGCCGCGCCGGTAGATCGGTAACGGTCACCACGTCCTGGACGGTCGCCAGGAAGTCGCTCAACACCGAGACAGCCGGCAGGGTCAGGTGGGTCAGGCCGTCCAGTTGAGAGGCAGCAAAGGGCCAGGCAAAGGTCAACAGAACCAGGGCCGCCAACGCTTGCAGCGGGAAGATCAGGCGATAGAGCGGGTGGCGCGGCTCGACCTTGGCCGCGCGGCGCGGCGTTCTGATGCGGCGCACGGCCTGGGTCACGGCTGGCGCGAGGTCGCGCTCCAGGGCCAAGTCGGGCAGAGTTTCGAGGCTGGCGAACAGGGTCCGCAAACTCGCCAGGCGTGCTGAACAGGCGCCGCAGCCGGCCAGGTGCGCCTCGGCCTGGGCGCAGGCGGCGGGCGCCAACGCCTCGTCAAGATATTCGTTGAGAGTGTCGTCGTTGAGATGAGCCGGCATGGGCTTAGTCATCTGGGTGTAGGGACCGCGCCAGCAGCTTGCGCGCGCGAAACAGGTCGCTCTTCACATCGCTTTGGGGCCGGTCGAGAGCCGCGGCCATTTCGGCATAACTCTGCTCCTGGAAGTGCCGCAGCTCAATCACGGCCCGGTAGCGCGGCGGCAAGGCCAGGATGGCGGCGCGCAGGGCCTGGGCGGTCTGGGTCTGCTCGGTGATCACCGCCGGGTCTTGTGTGCCATGCCAGTGCTCGTCTAAGGGCAGCGCCGCCTCGTCGTCCAGCGCCTGGTCCGGCTGCGGCGGGCGCTCCAGATGGTTCAGGCACAGGTTGGCGGCCACTCGCCGCATCCACGGCCCAAACGGCCGGGACACGTCAAAGGTACCCAGCCGTTGGTAGGCCCGGATGAAGGCTTCCTGGGCCAGGTCCTCGGCGGCGCTGCGCTCGCCCAACAGGCGGTAGCATACATTGAAGACCGAAGACTGGTAGCGCCGCACCAGCTCACCAAACGCCTCCGGATCGCCCTGGCCGGACCGCCGCACCAGGTCGCCATCGTTGGGCTCTTGCGCCGCAGCGAGCATCTATACCCTGTAATACAGGCGGCCGGTCGATTTTGTTGCAGCCGGCCGAAAATTGGTGCGGGCTATTCGCGTTACTCGCGCGGGCCGAAAAGCTGCGCCAGGCCGGCCAGGGCCAGCGCGCCAAAGCCCAGCACCACGGCCACCCAGCCGGCGCCGATGGGCCACGGGGCGTTGAGCAGCACGGAAGCCACCGGCCGCAGGGTGAGCAAGGCAAACAGGCTGAGGCCCGCGCCGACCAAGGCCAGCAGCACTTGCAAGCCGTCCTTTAGCTCGGCGGGCAGGTAGGCGACGATGAAGAGGCCGAGCAGGGTGGCGCAGGCCACGAAAAACTGGCCCTGAAACTCGGGATCGCGGATGGCGGTCAGCAGGTAGGGGTAGGGCGGGAAGAGGACGAAGGCGCACACCAGGCCGGCCAGCAGCAGGACCCAGCCCCACGCCGCCGGCATGGCGGGCAGGGCGGCGGCCAGGCCGGTGCGGGGCCGTTCGGGGGCACGGGCAGGGGCCTGGCCGAGCGGAGGCGCCTCCAGGCGCACCGGCACACGCGTGGCGACCGCGCTCAACAGCAGCGCCAGGCAGGCCAGGGGCAGCAGGAAGACCAGCCGGCTGAGGGGCAGCTCGCCGCTGCGTACCCCGGGGAGGAAGGTGACCCACTCGGACAGCTCGTAGCCGTTCAGCCGCAAGGCCGCGCTAGAGTGCGTGAGCCAGGGCGACCAATAGCCCACCAGGGCCAGGGCCAGGGCAGCCAGTCGAAAGTAGCGATGGCGCATGGTCTGGGCCGCGCTCAGTCGGGCGAGCCTGGGTGGGGGATGACTTCGTCCAGCAGGCGCCTGATCTCCTGATCCTCGGCCGCCTGCGCGGTGAAGTAGTCAACCATGAACTGCGATCGGCGCAGGCGCAGCGCCATGCCGGCCACCGCGCGCACGTCGGTGGGCGTGGCGGTGGTGCGGCCGTCGGCGGCGGCGTAGGCCCGCGCGGCCTCGAACAGCGTGATCTCGGCGCGGAGCGAGTCGATCTCCAGGCGCTGCACCAAGTCCAGACCCAGACTCTCGGCCTCGGACGAAAGCGTCACCCGCGGCAGCAGGTTGCGGGCCGACTGGATCTCTTGGCGGGCCGCCAGGGTCTGCTCGGCATAGTGCGCGATGGTGCTTTGTGGATTGGTCATGTAGGCGCGCACGCGGCGGTAGGCTTCCAGACGCTCGGCTGGCTGGGCGAGGCCCTGGACGATGAGCCGCAGGCCAAAGCGGTCAAGAATTTGCGGCCGCAGCCGGCCCTCTTCGGGATTGAGCGAGCCGATGAGCACGAAGCGCGAGTGGAAGGTGGCCGCCAGCGGGCCGCGCCGCACGGTGTACAGGCCCTGCGCCGAGGCGTCCAGGATCGCGTCGACAATCTCATTGGACAGCAGGTTGACTTCGTCGACGTACAGCAGGTTCTGGTCGGCGTGCGCCAGGATGCCGCGCCGCAGTTGCTGCCGCTGGGCGGCGGCGCGCTC
The DNA here is from genome assembly GCA_964449185.1 of uncultured Anaerolineales bacterium. GTDB lineage: Bacteria > Chloroflexota > Anaerolineae > Anaerolineales > UBA6663 > CAYUYN01. Next base: position 2,639 of record CAYUYN010000012.1, read on the forward strand.
GTCCACGCCGCCCACCACGTCTTCCAGGCGCGAGTGCAGCGGCAGCTCCACCAACTGCACCGGGTCGGGATAGGTGAGGGGCTGGCCCTGGCCGTATTTCTTGGCGCAGTCGGGGCAGACGGCGTCCATCCCGCCGGCCTCCACATCCTCCGGCAGGCAGCCAAAGGCGCAGGCCGAGCGGTCGACCGTGGGCAGCAGGTCCACCAGGCTGCGCACGGCGGTGGTCTTGCCGGTGCCGCGCGGCCCCACCAGCAGCACGCCGCTCAGGCTGGGGTTGATGAGCGCCAGCATAAGCGCCACCTTCATTTCCTTCTGGGCGACCAGCGCCAGAAAGGGGAAGGGGTGCGGCTCGTTTAGGCCGTGCTTCTCAGGCGAAGGCGCCTGCAGGATGCGCTGCGCCGAGACTTGCTCGAGCAGCTCCATGAGGGAGTTGGGGCCGGTCATGGCTTAGCCTTGCCTCTGCCGGCGCGCCCGCTGGCTTAGCCGGTAGGCCTGGCGCTCCTGGGCGCCTTCCCACTGATGGCGCTCGTCGTCGGTCTCCAACCGCAGGGGCGGCACCGAGGCCGGGCGGCCGTCGTCGTCCAGGGCCACGTAGACGAAGTAGGCGGTGTTGGTGTGGGTTTGCTCGCCGGTAAGCAGGTTCTGCGCGTTGACGTCGATGCGGGTCTCCATGGAAGAGCGTCCGACATAGGTCAGGTCGGCCTTGAGGGTCACCAGGTCGCCCAGGTGGATGGGTTCCAGAAACAGCACCTGGTCTACGGCGACCGTGACCACCGGCCGCTCGGCGTGGCGCATGGCGGCTGAAGCTCCGGCTTCGTCCATGAGCTGCATGATGATGCCGCCATGCACGTTGCCGTGCAGGTTAGAGGACGGCGGACCCATGAGCTGCGCCAGGGTGACGCGCGATTCGCTGGGCGATTTGCCCGGCCGGGTCTCAGCCGCGCTGGCGGCGCCGCTCACCTTAGTCGATGTCCTGGACATGGTCCATGTCGTAAGGGTCCAGGCGCTCGGGCATGTCTTCAAGCACGTCGATGGTGTCGTAGCCTAGCTCGGCCATCATGGGCGGCAGGGCCATGGTGGGCGCAAACTTCAGCCGGGGCTGCACCGGCGGCCCCTTGATGCGCGCCAAGGGGCTAGTGTTGTCGCGGTGGCGCAGCACGCGGTTGTCGCTGGACAGCCAGCCGGCGTACTCGCCGCGCGCGTTGTAGACCCGCTTTTGCAGATCAAGAAAGCCAATCCAATCCCCGGCGGGGTTGTAGAGATAGAAGTCGTTGACGAGCATGGCGGCCCAGTCGCCGCGGGTGGTGTAGACGGGCACTTGCTTCATGAGCGGTCCCTCCCCCAAGAGTGTTGCGAATGGGCCGGATTATAGGGCAAAAGGAGGTAATTGGTAACTGGACTTTGAAGGCAGTCGGCAGTCGGCAGCGGGCAGTCGGCAGTCAGCAGTCGGCAGTAGGCAGAAGGCAGTCGGCAGGCAGGGCTGGCGGCGGAGTTGACCATAACTGGTGAGTAAGGTGAGTACAGAATCAAACTTTTCAAGTATTTTGCATTTGTTCCATTAAGGTGCGGCTTGGTTGGGCCGGGCCCGGCGGGGGCGCAGCAACTCTAGCACCTGTAGCACCACTTTATAAACTCGTTTTCAATGCACGCGGCCTATACATAATCCGGTCTGGCCGCATCCTCGGCCACGCAGAAACTTTGCGCGAGTGCGGGACTGCGCTGGCGTGTCTCACCCCACCGCCAGCCCTACCAGCGCAAGCCTTGTGCGATGGGCGCGGCGCCTGGTCGGACCTAACCCCCCGTCCCCCTTCCCTGAAAGGAAGGGGGTGCCTCTTCAGCGGAACTTGCACTTGGAAGCGACCCAGGGTGCGGGCCGCGGAGAGCTACGGGCCGCGAACGGCGGCAGGTCGGGACAACGCTTTAGGCTAAGCGTACGAAAGAATTGTTGCAGCAGCAAGAGGCAATCACGAAGCGGGCGCATTTCGGCTTTGGGGCCACCGGCAAGGGTCGGGCCAAGCCGCCTCATCCCCCGGCCGCTGCGCTCCTGCGGTCCTGGCCGCGAAAAGCAAAGGCGCGGGCCAGGAGAAGGGGAGCCATAATGCCCATGTGAGAACATGCCCAAAGGTGAAATACAACCTATCATAGCCGCCGCGGGGTGGGATGGAGACCCGCCACAGGACCACCATGCCCCCAAAAGGAAGGCACCTTTTGAAGGCGGCCTAACCGCCGAGGCGCTGGTAGGTCTCAAGGAGCTGGCGCGCGGAGCGCTCCCAGCTAAAGGCAGCCAGGCGGGCGGGGGCGCGCCGCAGCAGGTCGGCGCGGACGGCTTCGTCGCTCACCGCCGCTTCGAGGGCGGCGGCCAGGGCCTCGACGTCGGTGGGTGGGACGAGCAGGGCGGCGTCGCCGGCGACTTCGGGCAGGCAAGAGGCCGTTGAGGTAACGACCGGGGTGCCGCAGGCGAAGGCCTCGAGAATGGGCAGGCCGAAGCCTTCGTATAGCGACGGATAGGCCAGGACGCGGGCCGCGGAGTAAAGCGCTGGCAGGTCAGGGTCGGCGGCGAAGCCGGGAAAGTGTACCCGGCCGCTCAGGCCAAGGCGTTCCACCTCGGCAAAGATGGCGTCGTACAGCCAGCCGCGCCCGCCAACGATGACCAGTCGCAAGTCGGGCTGGCGCAATTGGGCAAAGGCCTGGATCAGGCGCACATAGTTCTTGCGCGGCTGGAGTGTGCCAACGGCCAGGATGAACGGCTCCCCGCCCAGGCCATAGCGCGCGCGCGCGGCAGTAAGAGCAGCCGGGTCGGTCACCGGACGGAAGGTGTCGTTGACCCCGCTGTACAGCACCGAGATTTTCTCGGGCGGCGTGCCGTAGAGCTCCACCAGGTCGTCGCGCGTGGCCCGCGAGTCGGCCAGGATGTGGTCGGCGCGGGCCACCGAGCGCGGCACGACGCGGTTGAGGTAGGCCCGCAGGACATCCAGCGCCGACTCGGGGTCGCGCACAAAGGACAGGTCGTGTACGGTCAGCAGCGTGCGCGTGTTGCCGCTCACCGGCGGCAGGGTGAAGTCGGGCGAGTGAAAGACGTCGATCGGCCCGGTCAGCCAGTTGACGGGCAGCGGCACCTGGGCGCGGTGCCAGAGACGGGCCAGCCAGATGTCGTGAAAAGGCAGATGGCGGGTGCGAAAGTTGCGCGGCAGTGGGGGCAGCGCGTGCCGGCGGTCGCGCGTGCGGGGTGAAGCGGCGTAGATCAGGCGATAGTCGTTGGCGTGGTCGACCGCCGCCAGGGCGCGCAGCAGCTCGCGGGTGTAGCGGCCGATGCCGGCCCCTTGGGTCACGGCCGGCGTCGCGTCGAAGCCGACCCGCATGGTGGCCTTACCGCTCGGCCCGGGGCGCGCCGCTAGCCGACGTCATTGTAGGTCCAGTAGCGGTTGACAAAGAAGTTCCACAGCAGCACCACGGTCACGGCGGTCGCCAGGGCCGCAAAGCGGGTCAGAAAGGCCGGGTCCATCCGAATGAGGGTCTGCGTGGTCGCGAGGCGCCTGTATGGGCCGGTGACCGCAAGGAAGACCAGGCTGCGGATGCCCAGGCCGGCCAGGTTGACCAGGATGAACTGCACCAGTTGCCGCCGGATCGACTTGCTGCGGCTCTCGGGATAGGTCCAGTAGCGGTTGAGCGTGAAGTTGCTGACCACGGCCGCCGCAAAAGACAAGGCCTGCGCCACCAGATCGGGCAGGAGCAGCAGGCTGGTTAGGATAAAAAAAGTGGTGGCGTCAACGACGAAGCCCAGCGCACCGACTCCCAAAAACTTTACGAAACGTTTGCCTTCTTGGCGGGGCTGGGCCGGCAGCACGATGCTCTTGCGCATAGGGTTAGTGGGTAGCGGGGTCATGGGAGGCAGAAGGCAAGATGGAGTGTTGCGGTGGCCGCGGCAACGCGCCGCGGCCTTCGGCCACCAGCAGCCCCAGCAGTACGGCCAGGGCCAGGTGGATGTTGTTGACGTACAGGCTGTCGACCAACTGGTGCACGCTCAGGTGAGCCCAGGCGCCTAAGAGACCCACCGCCAGGCCGCGCCGGAGACCGTCGGACCGGCCAATGGCTCGCATTGTAAAGGCAATTATCGCCAGCCACAAGATGAGGTAGGCCGTCAGGCCCAAGACCCCGGTTTCGGCCAGCACATTCAAGTAGATGTTATGCGCGTGACCCAGGGCGTTGGGCCAATTGAGCTGGCCGTAGAGCGGGTAGGCCGCGCCGTAATTGCCCAGCCCGACCCCCAGCCAGGGATCGTCCCGGACCATGCCGGCCGCGGCCTGCCAATGCGCCACCCGCTCCAGGATGGCAAAATTGTCCACGGTGATCGTGGCGCCCCGCACATCGGACACCGTAAATATGTCGCCGACATCGGCCAGGCGCGCCAGGAGGCTGCCCGGCACCAGCCCGGCGCGCAATAGCCCGAAGAAGAATAGGGCGCCGCCCAAGACCAGCCCCAGGCCCAGCCAGCGGCGCCGGGGCACGGCGCTGGCCACGGCTACAGCCGCGGCGGCCGCCCCCAGCCACGCGCCGCGCGAGAGCGAGGCGTACAAGCCCACGAGCATGAGCAGGGCCGCGCCGCCGGTCACGCCAGCCAACAGCCAATCTGCGTATAGCCGTCGATAGTGGCCGAGGCGCGGCCCGGCGGTTAAAACCGCGGCAACAAAGGCACGAAACCCGCCTACGCGGGTTGGGCGGGTGTCAATTCGCGGCGCGGCTAAAAATCCCGGATTCACCCGCCAATCGCTGCGCTGGCGGGTATGCCGCCAGGCGCGGGCGGTGGCGGCCAGCGCCAATCCGGCCGCCACGGGCCACAGCAGGCCGAGAAAGCCGCCGAAGGGGTTAGGCTGCTCGAACGTGCCATAAGCCCGATAGTGCGTGCCGATCTGGAAGTGGGTGGGGCCGGTGCCGCGCAGGTCGTACTGCCAGTAACCCAGGGCCGCCTGCGCCACGCCGGCGGCCAAGACCGCCGCGACTAGCCAACCGGCGCGCCCGCGGGCGCTTTCGCTGGTGACGATTAACACCACCAGGATGATCTCGGCCCACTTGAGAATTTCCTTGAGACCTTCGTCAGGGGCAGGCGCGCCCACCAGCGAGAAGAGGCCGACGCCAAGGTATAGGCACAGCGGCAGCAACAGGGGCAGGCGGGGCAGCTCAATCGAGCGGCGCACAAGGCCGTGCGCCAGCCAACCGGCCACCGCCAGCCCGAGGAAAAGCTGGCCCAGGTCGGAGGGCATGGCCAGCACGACTTGCTGCAAACCGAGGGGCAAGCCCCGGAAAAGGTCTCCCGTGTCGGCCGTAACACCGCTTTGAGAGAATTCAATGAGCGCTTTGGCCGGGCCGAGCAGCACGGCCAAGCCCAGGCCCACGGCCGGCTCCCAGAAGGCGGCGCCCAGGACGACGAGGCCGAAGAAGAGCAGGGCGCTGTATTCGAGGGGCAAGCGGATGACGAGGAGGCCGGCGCCAAGGGCGGCCAGGGCCAGCGAGAGGTGGCGGAAGGAGGGGAGTGGGAGGGTCATGGCGGGTGCCCTGGGCCGTGGACAGCGTGCGTTCCCCGGGCGCGAAATCGGACGCATGCGACGCACTCCGGTCAAGATGACGACGGTGCCCACAGGGAGGGCGCCCACTGGGGGGCGCCCCTACGACGCGCCCCTACGACGGCGCCCCTACGACGCGCCCCTACGACG
>CAYUYN010000012.1:8446-23733 GCA_964449185.1 uncultured Anaerolineales bacterium
GCGCCCCTACGACGCGCCCCTACGACGCGTGCACGAACGTGCTGAAGTAGGCGATGGTGCGCTCCAGGCCTTCCGGCAGCCCGGTCGTCGGCTCCCAGCCGAGGACCTGTTGGGCCTTGGTGATGTCGGGCCGGCGGCGCTGCGGGTCGCCCAGGGTGCGCCCTTCGGCAACCAAGCGGATGCCGCCCGGATTGCCAGTGATAGTGTTGATGGTCTCGGCGAACTCGAGGATGGTGACCTCGTGCGGGTTGCCGACATTGACCGGGGTGTGCTCGTCCGAAGCCAGCAGGCGCAGGATGCCGTTGACCAGGTCGTCCACGTAGCAGAAGCTGCGGGTCTGCGAGCCATCGCCGTAAACCGTGAGCGGCTCGCGGCGCAGGGCCTGGCCGACGAAGTTGGGCACCACGCGGCCGTCGTCCAGCATCATGCGCGGACCATAGGTATTGAAGATGCGGATGATGCGCGTGTTCACGTTGTGGGCGCGGTGGTAGGCCATGGTCAGGGCTTCGGCGAAGCGCTTGGCCTCGTCGTAAACCGAGCGCGGCCCCACCGGGTCCACATGGCCCCAATACGTTTCGCGCTGCGGGTGCTCCAACGGGTCGCCGTAGATTTCAGAGGTCGAGGCCAGCAGAAAGCGCGCGCCCTTGGCCTTGGCGACGCCCAGCGCATTGTGGGTGCCCAGTGCGCCCACCTTGAGGGTCTGGATGGGAAGCTGCAAGTAGCTGGTCACCGCGGTCTTGGACGGGCTGGCCGGGGAGGCAAAGTGCAGCACCGCGTCGACGGGATCTTCGACGTAGATGTAGTTGGAGACGTTGTGCTTGATGAAGAGAAAGTTTTCGTGCCCGGCCAGGTGTTGGATGTTGCGCGTGCTGCCGGTGATGAGGTTGTCCATGGCGATGACGCTGTGGCCCTCAGCCAGAAAACGGTCGCACAGATGCGAGCCAATGAAGCCTGCCCCGCCGGTAATCAGGATGCGCATCGGGTGTCCTTGGAGTCAACGGTTGTGGAACGAATGGTTTAGAGCCGTATTTTAGCACAGCGGTGGGGGGAGGGAGGAAGGATGAAGGATGAAGGCGGAAGGATGAAGGGTGATGGCGGCGGGATTGAGCGGATTGGGGGCGGTGCCGCGATGCCACGGGTTTCCAAAACCCTTGCGGTTGCGTTGTGAGAAGATCCTACTCTCCAGCCCGAGTTGTCGTCTCACCGCGTGTCGCCACCGTGGCGGGCGCGGCGGTCTCGGCGGTCGTGGCGAAGCGCGCAATATGCTGTACCAGTGCGAGCGCTAGAAAGAATACAAAGGCCAGATCCACGAGGAAGAAGGAGTGGTCCACGAGCCCGTGGGCCAGCATGTCGGCCACGAGGCCCATGAGGCCGACGTTGAGGGCGAGCAGGCCGCGCCGGTCGGGGTCGGCCTGTTGTCCCGGCCTGGCGGCCAGGCCGCGCTGGTTAGCGAAGGCCTGGCGCCAGAAGGCCAGTTGGAGCCACAGGCCGGTGATGAAGCCCAGCGCGCCCAGGCGCGTGAGGAAGTCCAGGACAATGTTGTGCGGATGCGAGAGGTTAGGCTCCTGCCAGGCCTCCGGCAGAATGTAGCGGCTGCGGTACTGGTAGAGGAAGTTGTCGGGACCGACGCCGAGCAGCGGGTAGTCGGCAAACATGCGCCAGGCCGAAACCCACAGCCGCGTACGGAAAAAGGACGTGCCGCTGCTGAAATCCAGCAGGCCGGCAAAGCGCGGCAGCCGCGCGGCCAGGGGCAGGGCCGCCAACCCCGCCAGCAGCGCGCCGCCCAGGAATAGCAAAGCCCGGCGCCCCAGCCATCCCACGAGCACCACGGCCAATCCGGCGGGCACCCCCAGCAGCCAGGCCCCGCGTGAAAACGTTAAGGCAGTTGCGGCGGCCAGGATGAGCGCAGCCGCGCCATACACCAGGCGCCGCGCCCGATGACGCCCCATGACCACGACGGCCACGACCAGGGGCAAGACCCGGCCCAGGTACAGCGCCAGGTTGTTGGGCGAGCCGTATACGCTGCGGATGCGCGCCAGGCCGCCCTCGGCGGTGATCAGGTCGGTGCCGGTGGCGTATTCGACCAGGCCAATCGCCGCCACTGTCACCGCGCCCAACACGAGGAAGTCCACGACGCGCCATAGGCCGGTCCGGTCCAGCTTCACCCCGCGCAGCACGAGATAAAAGCCGACGGGCTCGAGAATGACCAGCCGGAACTCGCGAATGGCCACGGTCTTCTCCGCGGCGGCAACGGTGCTCAGGGTGGCCACGACGAAGTAGGCCAACACCGCCCAGTCGGCCAGGGTCAGCCGTGCCCAGACGGGCCTGTTGCCGGCGCGGCCATGCGCGGCCAGGCATGCCAGCGCCGGCCGCAGACCGTGGAGCAGCCAGGCGGCCAGCGCCAACAGCAGGCCGACCTCCACCATTGAAAATCCCCGCTGCCAAAGCAGCCGATACTGCAAATAGAAGGGGATAAACAAAGCGGTAAAGGCCAGCGCCAGGTCCAGCCGCAGGTAGAACAGCACAAACAGCGCGGCCAGCGACAGTAGGGCCAGGACCAGTGACGGCGAGAAGTAGAACAGTCCGGCCGTGAGCGCGGTAAGCGCCAGGGGCCAGGTGTCACCAAAGCGGCGCGTGACGGCCACCAGTTCGCCCCCCCACGTCAGCCACGAGGTGGCGTAGAGCACCGCGCTGACCACAGCCGTCAGCGCCAGTTGGCCGGTGGCGCCGAGGCGCTGCCAGGCCCGGCGCAGGCGGTGTTGGGTGCTGGGCCACTCCACGCGCCGCCCGAAGTACCACGCGCCCGTGAAGCCAGCCACGGCCGCGAGGGCCAACGTCGTGAGCCAGCCCGTGTAAGCCTGCGCTGGCCGGCTGGGCGCTCGCCGGCCCACCGCCCAGCCAGCCAGCGCCCACTGGTCCCAGCCGCGGTCGGGTCGGAAGACGGCCGTGTGGTTCCGGTCCGCCTGGAGGCCGGCGGCGACGGGGATGCGCACGACCTCGGGCGCGAGCGTGGGCGAGGTGAGCACCAGGTAGGCGCCGCGCTCGTCGCGCGGCAGCGAGTTGGCTGGCTGGCCGTCGACCTCGACGTACAAGTAGCCGCGGTAATCACCGCGCCGCGCGAACAGCGCCAGGTCGCTGCCCTGGAACACGATCGTCACCGCTGCGTTGGCGTAGTCGAAGGGAATATCCGCGCCCAGGTCAGAGAACTCCCACGGGCCGGCGTATGCCACCGCGGGGTGTTGGGCGCCGTAGTTGCCGGGCACCATCGCTGGCGTGTCGTTCCCAAAGCGGAGGGTGAGCGCCTCGAGCAAGGGACTGGGCTGCCCAGCCGGGTCCACCAACGCAAAGCCCCAATGCGGGTCTTCGGGCGGAAGAGAGGGTTGGTAGTTTTCCAGGGCCAGCACGCCCGCCCACGGCCATTCGCTGGCGGCGCGGTCGTAGGCCTCCAGGGTGTAGTCGGCTTGCTGTGCGGGTGTGGCCTGGCCCCACGGTGACGGCCGCGTGTTCCAGCCAAAGTTGCCGGCCCACAGCAACTTGTGGCCATCGCCATTGCGCTCCATCACCTGCCGCAGCAGCACGAAGCGCGAGAAGTTCAGCACGCCTGGGTCGGCCAGGCGGTCGTCCGGCCCAGTGTAGAAGCCATACGGCTTGCCGGCCGCGCCGTCGAAGAAGGGGGCCGCGCCCAAGTCATAGAGCTGCTGCAAGTAGAGCAGATCGCTGAAGTTGTCGGGACCGGTCTCCACGGTGGGGGCGAGCGCGGCGGCCAGGACGGTGGCGGTCGGGTCGGCCGCGTGGATGGCCGCGTAGGCGGCCTGGAGCAGGCCGGCGTAAGCGGCCGCCGACGGCGCCTGGTCGCCCCAGCCGAGTTGGATATTAGGCTCGTCCCAAATTTGGTAGACGTCAATCGAGCTGCCGTAGCGCCGCGCAAACTCGCCCGCGAACTGGCCGTAGGCTTCCCGCGACGTGGGCGGCGCGGTGCGGGGAGCACCGGGGGCACGGGCCCAGGCGGGCGCAAAGCCCAAGACGGCGATCAGCTCGTGATCGCCCTCGTCGCTGGCCGCGACGAGCGTGTCCCAAGGCAGCCAGTCGTAACGACCGGCAGTGGGTTCCAGCTCGTCCCATGGAAAAGTTTGGCGCAGCCAGTGGAAGGGCCGTAGGTCGTCCATGACCGGCGCCAGGTGGGCGTATTGCTCGAGGGCGACATTGGCGCCGAGGAGCGAGGCCGGGCGCGGGGCCAGGCCGGGGTCCGGCAGGCCCGCGACCGTGCCGAAGCGCTCCACCTGGTGCTGGTGGCTCACGGCGGCCAGCCCCAGCAGGCTGAGTGCCAGCGCCAGGCCGCACAGCGCAAAGCCGGCGCGCGGCCCCCACCCACGCCCAGGGCGGTTCATGGTCCCAGGGCCTTCTCACGCGCTGCGTCCCTTGGCTCCGGGCCGGTCCTCACCCTCACCCCAGCCCTCCGCTGGCGCTCCTGCGGTCCTGGCCGCGAAAATCAAGGGCGCGGGCCAGGAGAGGGAGAGGGGGCAGAGCGTCTGCATGCCCGAAGCCGAGAATAAGAACGCCCTGTTTCATGGTCCCCAGCGGGGGTGCGCGCTCAACCCGTCACCGGTAAGCTGTTGGGTCAGCCCGTTGACGGGGTCAATCAGCCACAGGTTGCCCTCGTGGATCACAGCCAGGAGGCGGCTGTCCGGCGCCCAGGCCGCGGTCTCGTTGGCGGGCAGGCCGGGCTGGTCGGCCGGCGGGAAGATAAAGCGCACGTTGCTGCCATCGCGGTCCATCAGGCCGAGGCGATAGGTGCTGAAGGGCGAGTTGTTTGGATCGGACGCCTGCATAAAGGCCACGCCAAAGGCCTCTTCGCCGGCCGCGGTGGAGCGCGGCGGCGACGGCATCGGGTTGGCAAACATGCCCGCACGCGGAATGAGCGTGTACGACTGGCCGTCGGGCACCGAGAGGAGGGTCAGGTCAAAGGCGGGCGAGTCTTCCACGGCCTCCAGGCCGATGGGCGGCCCATGCGTGATGGCGTACAGGAAGCGCGCATCGTGCGACCAGCGCAGCGCCGGGTACCAGGCCCAATCGCTGTGCGTGTTGAAGGCGGCAAAGGTTGCCAGCTCAGACGTCGTCACGGTGGCGGTGTAGGTCTTGGTGAAGACCGCGAAGTCCACCAGCCCGATTGAGTCGGTGCGGGCGTAGGCGATGGTGTTGCCGGAGGGCGCAAAGGCAAAGCCCGTGCCCCACCAGCCGTACAGGCCGCCGGACGAGGAATCCAGCAGCAGGGTGGGGGTAAAGACCAACTGGCGGCTGCGGCGCTCGCCCCAGCGCATCAGCCACAGGTCGTTGTTGGCTTCCCAGCCGGGCGCGCGCGAAATCTTCTGCGCGGTGGAGTAGGCAAACGTGCGCGGCAGCTCCGGCGACCACTCGGCGTAGAGCACATTGCTGATGGGCAGGCTCACGGCCACCGGATTAGTGCGCGTGGCCGGGCGCGTGCTGGTGACGGTTGTCGTCGGTGTGAACACGGTGGGCATGGCCCACAGGGTGTTGAAGTAGGGCGAGTTGGTGTCGGAGACCTTGCGGGTGAACAGCAGCCATTGGCCGTCGGGCGAGAGGTCGAAGACAAAGCCGTCCAGGTCGCCGGCCGTGGTCAACGCGCTGCGCTGTCCCGAGTTGCCGCGCATCACCCAGGCGTTGCGGCCATTGATGTAGGCCAGCGTGCCGCTCAGCGGCACGACCGTAAACGAGCCCTGGCTGCCGATCATGATGATCTCGGGCACGGCCGGCGTCAGGCTGACCCGCTTGACCAGACTGCGCGAGACCTGCACCCCGTCTTCGAAGACGGTGCGGTAGGTGATCTCGTCCACCCCGTTTTGACCCACCTGTAGCAGCCGCCGCTCGCCTTCCGGCAAGCCCTCATTCCTCACGGTTTGCGAGGTGAAGGGGAGGATGGCTTCTTCGGTCTCAAAGGTCTCGGTGATGCGGGTGACGACGATTTGCAGCCCGGCGGTGATGACCTCATAGGGCGGGGGGGACAGCCGGTCGAGCTCGCCCACCGCCACCCCGCTGTGGGCCAGGGCCTCGCGCACGGTCAGGCCGGCCGGGAGCGTAAAAGACTGCGTCTGCCCGTCGGCCACCACGCTGACGGTCGTGCTGACGGCCTGGGTAAACTCGGGGGTCGGAAAATCCTCGGCGCGGCAGGCCGCCAGCAGCAGGCCGAGCGCGCACAGCACCACGGCCAGCCGGCCAAGGGGAGAGGGCCGGTCCTCACCCTCACCCCGACCCTCCGCTGGCGCGTCTCCTGGCCGCGAAAACCAAGGGCGCGGGCCAGGAGAGGGAAAGGGGGCAGAGCGTCTGAATGCCCGACGAAGAGAAGGAGTAGGCCCTATCAAAAGTGGCGGCGCTGCACGGCTGCGAATACGACGGATGGTATAATGGCAGCCGGCTACTGCGTGGCGGTCCCGGTGATCGTCATCTGCCCATCGCTCACGATGACGTTGGTAAGCTTGACCCCGGTGGCCTGCGGCCCGAACTGGCCCGACAGGGCCTCGTCGAGGCCGGTCGAAATGGCGTCGAGCATGGTCGCGGGCACGGGCACCGGGCCAAAGTCGGCCTGGGCCACCTTGAGGTCGAGCTCGCCGTCGGCGTTGGTGGTGACGTCCAGCCGGATCTCGGCCGGGGCGGTCAGGTTTTTGATCGTCGCCGTGCCGAAGATGATGATTTGGCCGTCGCGCAGGAAGACCTGCACGTCTTTGATGGGCGCTTCCGGGTCTTCGGCCATCTTGAGGGCCACAAACGAGGTCAGTTGCTGCTCGGTGATGACGACCGTGACCTCGCCGTTCTGCGAGTTGCCAATGGCCTGCGTGATGATGACTTCGAGCTCGCCGGCAGCGTCGGTTGAAATGGCGATGGGCGAAGCCGGCGGCGTTGGCCCGCCGAGCCCGATGGAGCAAGCCAGGCTGGCCGAGGCCAGCGCGGCCGTGACACACAACACCCGCAAGGGGATCGTTCGCATCTTCGTCAACCTCCACTATTAGATGGCAGCGCTCTACCGATCTCGCTTTTACCGGAGTGACGTCTAGCGCCACCTTATGGCCAAAGATTATAGCATGCCAAATTTCAGCGAAAATGACGCCACGCCGCAGTGGGTGATGGGCGATTTGCCAGGACAAACCGACGCCGGCCGGCCGGCGTCGGATGAAGCGCAAGAGGCCGGGGTGCAAGAAGGCGGCCAGCCAGCAGATGACCGCCTCGCGCAACCGACGACCGGCGACAGCCCGACTGAGGCGGTGGCTTCCGATCCGTCGCAGGAGGAAGAGGCGGCTGAGCCGGTGGTGGTGGCCGTGGAGTTTACCGCCCTTGAGGCTTTTTCTGACGCCGAAGGGGTCAAGGGGATGGACGTTCTGCTGGCCGTGGCGGAGGACGCCAACGCGGAGGAGGCCAACGCGGCGGCGCTGGCATTGGCGCATGCCCAGGCGGATGCGGAGCTTGAACGGATTGCGGCGGTGACGCCGTTGTTGGAGGGCGTGCTGGATGCGCTCATGACGGAGTTTGACGATCTGGCGGCGGCGGCAGAAGCGCCAGTGGTGCTTGAGGTCGTCATGGATGAGGCCGAGGTTGTGGCCGCAGCGCCGGAACCGCCGGCCCAGGCGGAGCGTCCAGTAGAGAGCGAGGCTGAAGCCTCACCGGAGGCTGCCGCAGCCCAACCGGCGCCGGCCGAGGCGGTTGAGAAGCCGCGTAAACGGGCCAAGAAGGGGCGCGAACCTAAGCCGGCGGCGCCGCCGGCGGAGGCGGCCGAAGCTGTCGAGGCACTGAGCCAGGCGGCGGGTGGGCAGGTGGTGACCATGGGGCCGGTCAGTACCAACGGCCACCTGAACCTGGAAGCCCTGGTAGAGAGCCTGCTGTTTGTGGCCGACGGCGCGGTGCCGGTGGCGCGGCTGGCCGAAGCGCTGGAGATCCACCCGCGTGAGGCAGAGGCGGCCCTGGCCGCGCTGGCCGAAAGCTATCAGCACCGCGGCCTGAGCTTGCAGCGTTTCCGTGACCGGGTGCAGCTTACCACCGCGCCGGCCGCGGCCGCGCTGGTCGAGCGCTTTTTGGGCCTGGCCGCCAGCACGCCGCTCAGCCGGGCGGCGCTGGAAGCCCTGGCCATCATTGCCTATCAGCAGCCGGTCACCCGCCCGCAGATCGAGGCCGTGCGCGGCGTCAACTCGGACAGCGTGATCAAGAACCTGCTGACGAAGGGCCTGATCGAGGAGTCTGGCCGCGCCGAAGGCCCGGGACGACCCGTGTTGTACTCCACGACGTCGGAATTTATGCAGCACTTTGGCCTGGCCTCCTTGGGCGATTTGCCGCCCCTGACCCCGCCGTCGGCGGACCCGGTCGCCGAGAAAACTTCGGCGGAGCACATTCTAAAGGGGGTAAGTTTTGCGTAATAGGTGTGTGCGAGGCTATGGCTGCCGCCTGAGCAAATCTCGCCTGGAACGTGTATAACAGCCTGATGGCGCCGAGCGATCACCCCACCACGACAGCCCCCGACCCGTCCACCGCCGATTGGATCCAGCGCGGCGCCCAGGGCGACGAGGCGGCTTGGGCCGCCCTCTACCACCATTTCAGCCCGGCCGTGCAGCGGCTGTGCGTGGGCCTGTTGGGCAGCCTCGACGATGCCGAAGAGGTGACCCAGGACAGCTTTGTGTACGCGCTGCGCAACCTGGGCCGCTTCGACCCCGCCAAATCGGCCTTCTCCTCCTGGCTGTACACTATCGCCCTCAGCCGCTGTCGCAACAAGCGCCGCCGCAAGTGGCTGGTCTCCTTGCCTTTGGAGCAGTTGGGCGCCAAGGCGCGCGCCGGCAGCGACCGCCAGGTGGAAGCGGTGCTGGAACGCCGCGGCGTGCGCCGGCAATTGTGGGCCGCGCTGCAGACTCTGCCCGCGCCCCTGCGGGAGGCGGTGGCGCTGCGCTACGTGGCCGAGATGCGCTACAAAGAGATCGGCCAGGCGCTGGGCTGCAATCCCAAGACGGCCGAGTCGCGCGTGCGGCTGGGCTTGGCCGCCATGCGCCGCACCCTGCGGACCTGGGGCGTGGAGCAGGCCGCCGACCTGGTGGAGCAATGGGCCTAAGCCGCCACGTTGAGGGGCAGCTGCTGGCGCTCATCGAGCGCCGCCTGGTCCCGGACGAACGGGCGCGGGTGGAGGCGCATGTGGCCGTCTGCGCCCGGTGCCGCGCCGCGGCCGGCGAGCTCTTCCAAACGGTTGATGCCCTGCAAGGCCTGCCCGGAGCCCTGCGCGCGCTGCCGGTGCGCGCAGGCCGCCAGTGGCCGGCGGTATGGGCGCGCGTGCGGGCCACCGGGACGGCCCGCAAGGCCTGGCCCCACGTCAGCCTTTACCTGAGCCTGGTCACCACCTTTCTGGCGATTGTGTCGATGGCGCCGGGTTTGGCCCGCTCGGCCCCGGCCAGCGTTACGGCCGGCGTCGCCGCGGGCCCGCAGCTCACTCAGCCCGCCACGGTCATATACCAGGCGGTGGCCGACCCGACCGACAGCGCGGCGACCTTGGGCCTGGCCGATCACGGCAGCGCGGAGGCCACCGTGGCTGGCACGGCGGCCATTCAGCCCATTCCCATTCCAACACCCGTGCCGGACCCGCAAGGCTGAGCGGTAACGCTCAGCCGACTCCTTACGCAGCGATTTTGGACTAAGCATGGAAGAACGTTTGCAAAAAATCCTGGCCCAGGCCGGTTACGGCTCGCGCCGCGCTTGTGAGGAGTTTATCCTCCAGGGGCGTGTCACGGTCAACGGCCGCGGGGCCCAGTTGGGCCAAAAGGCCGACCCCCGCGTGGATCGGGTGGCGGTGGATGGCAGCGCCATCGTCCTGCCCGATGAGCTGACGTATGTCGCCCTGCACAAGCCGCGTGGGGTCATCTCGTCGCTGGCCGCGCAGGGCAACCGGCAGACCGTGCGCGAGCTCGTGCCCCTGCCCGGGCGTTTGTATCCGGTGGGCCGGCTGGATGTGGACAGCGAAGGGCTGATCCTGCTGACCAATGACGGCGCCCTGACCGATTACCTGACCCACCCGCGCTACGAGTCCGAGAAGGAATACCGCGTGCTGGTGCGCGGCGAGCCGGACGAAGACCAGCTCAATGCCTGGCGGCGCGGCGTGGTGCTGGAAGGCAAGCGCACGGCGCCGGCGCAGGTGCGGCGCGAGGAGAAGGCGGCCACCGGCGCCTGGCTGCGCGTGACCATGCACGAGGGCCGCAAGCACCAGATCCGTGATATTGGCGCGGCCCTGGGTCTGCCGGTGCGCCGGCTGATCCGTATGCGCATGGGGTCGCTGACCCTGGGCAACCTGCCCACTGGCGAATGGCGCGAGCTCAAGCCGGGCGAGATCGAGACGCTGCGCGCCGGGCTGGCCGCCACCTCGCGGCCAGGGCACCCGCGGCCCGCCAAGCGGTCCCGACCGGGCCGAGATAAGTCGTGAAGTTGACAGGCACAAGAGGGCGCCCACCCCATCCGCTTCGCTACTAGGGCAGGCAGGGGGGCGCCCCTACAAGATTGTTGATGCGGCGCGGGTCGCAGACCCGCGCCTGACCGAGAGCAGTGGAAGGAGCGCGATGACGACAACGACCATGCTGGAGCAGCCGCCCACCTTGCTGGAACGCCCGGTGGCCGTGGCCCTCCGGCTGACCTGGGAAAAGGGCCTCTACTTGCTGCTGTTGGTGGCGGCTTTCATCACGCGCTTCTACGACCTGGGCGCGCGGGTGATGAGCCACGACGAAAGCCTGCACACCCAATTCGCCTGGTACCTGTTCCAGGGCCGCGGCTTTCAGCATTCGCCCCTCATGCACGGTGTGCTGCGCTTCGAGGTCACGGCTTTCTTCTATTGGCTGTTCGGCGACAACGACTTTGTCTCCCGCGTTCCTAACGCGCTCATGGGCGTGGCGGCCGTAGGCCTGCTGTTCCTCTTCCGGCGCTGGCTGGGCCGCACGGGCGCGCTGGTGGCGGCCCTGCTCATGCTCATCTCGCCCTACATGCTTTACTACTCGCGCTACATCCGCGACGAATCCTACGTGGTGGTGTGGGGTCTGCTGGTGGCCTACTGCGTCATCCGCTACATGGAGACGCGCGCGGTGAAGTACCTGTACTGGCTCACCGGGGTCGCGGCGCTGTTCTACGCCACCATGGAAGCCTCCTACATCTACGTCGCCATCAGCATGCTGTTCCTGGGCTTCCACCTGTTGGCCGAGTTGATGACGACGGTGTGGCCCAAGCCCGAGCTGCGCACACCGTTCCTCATCTCCATGTCGCTGGTCCTGGTGGCCGTGGCGGTGGTGGCCGCGCTCCAGGTGTTTACGCCGGAGGCCGCCGCGACCGGCGCGGTAACCGCCGAGCCGGCCGACCCGGCCCTGGTGACCCCCGCGGCGGCTGAGAGCGCGGCGTCGCGGACCCCGCTCTACGCCGGCAGCGTGGCGTTGGCCGGCTTGATTGCCGCAGTCTACTTTGTGCTGCGCGCCTTTGGCCGCGATATCCGGCGCTTCCCGGCCTTCGACCTGCTGATGATCTTTGGCTTGTTTGTGCTCCCGCAGCTCACGGCCTTCCCCGTGCTGGCGCTGGGCCGCGATCCCCTCAACTATACGCCGCCGGCCACTGCTGGGCTTGGCCTTTTCCAGGCCCTGCGGGAGTTCATGGTTTCAGACGGGGGCGTAACCCTGCTGGTGTGTATGCTCCTCATCGGGGTCACCATCGTCTTGGGCTGGCTGTGGGACGGGCGCACCTTCCTCATTTGTGCCGGCATCTTCTACGCCATCATGGCGACCCTGTTCACCACCTTCTTCACGAATGGCGGCGGTCTGGCCAGCGGCATCATCGGCTCATTGGCCTACTGGCTGGCCCAGCACCCAGTGCAGCGCGGCAGTCAGCCGCTCTATTACTATGTGGCCGTTACTCTGCCGCTGTATGAGTTCTTGCCCACCCTCGGCGCTCTGTTTGCGGGCTACCTGGGCCTGCGCTACTGGCTGAAGCGTGACGGCCGGCTGCCCGTGGCCACGCTGGCCGCTGCCGCGCCGGCGCCGGCCCCTGAGCGTGGACCCGAGAGCGAGCCGGCGGTGAGCGAGATGTTGGGAAATGGGCGGGAGGCCGAGCAGACCCGTGCCGCCGCCGGTGGGCCCGCAGCCCTGACGGCGGCCGTCACGACCCTGCCCTTCCCGGTGATCCTGTACTTTGGCTTCTGGGCCATCATGGCGCTCATTGGCTTTAGCGTGGCCGGCGAAAAGATGCCCTGGCTGACGACACACATCACCCTACCGCTCATCTTGCTGAGCGGCTGGTCCATCGGCGAATATATCGATCGGACTGACTGGAGCCGGCTGCGCGAACAGCGCGGCTGGCTGGTGGCCCTGCTGCTGCCGGTGACGATTGCCGCGCTGGCGGCGGCGCTGGGCAGCCTGCTGGGCACCGCCCGGCCCTTCCAGGGCAGCGAGCTGGGGCAGTTGCAGGCCACGGGCGCCTTTGTGTCCTCGGCGCTGGTGGCTGGCATCGGGATCGTGGCGCTGCTCAAGCTCGGCCGGCCGCTGGGCTTTGACAACGTCTGGCGCCTGATCGTGCTGTCGTGTTTCTTCGGGCTGGCGCTGCTCACGGCGCGCTCGGCCTTGACCGCCGCCTTCATCAATTACGACTACGCCAATGAATATCTGGTGTACGCGCACGGCGCCCGCGGCGTACGGACCGTGATGAACCAGATCGAGGATATTTCCGAGCGCACCGAGGACGGCCTGGGTGTCAAGGTGGCCTACGACTCGGATGTGGCCTGGCCCATGACGTGGTACTTCCGCAACTACTACAACCAGGCCTACTACGGCGACCAGCCCACGCGCGAGCAGTTGGATGCGCCGGTGGTGGTTTCGGGACCGAAGCACTACAGCAAGGTAGAGGCCCTGCTGGGCAACCGCTACTACCAATTCGAATACATTCGCATGGTCTGGCCGATGCAGGATTATTTCAATCTGACCTGGGAGCGCGTCTCCGGTGCGTTGACCGACGCCCGCATGCGCCAGGCGCTGTGGAACATCTGGTACGCGCGCGATTACACCCTGTACGGCGAGATCAACGGCACCAACTATGAGCTGTCGCAGTGGCCGGTGGCCGAGCGCATGCGCCTGTACGTGCGCAAGGACGTGGCCGCGCAAATCTGGGACTATGGCGTGGGTCCCACGGCCCTGGAGCCGGGTGAGGCCCTGGAAGACCCGTATGCCAACGCGCGCCAGACCCTGGTGGCCGAGCGGGTGTGGGGCAGCGAGGGCAGCGAGCCGGGCCAGTTCCAGTCGCCGCGCGCGGTGGCCGTGGGCCCCGATGGCACCGTGTATGTGGCCGACTCGCGCAACCATCGCATCCAGAAGTTTGACGCCGACGGCAACCTGGTGTGGACGTCCGGCACTTTTGGCACGCTGGACTCCGGCTCGGCGCCGCCCGGCGAGTTCAACGAGCCGTGGGGCGTGGGGGTGGGACCGGATGGCTCGCTCTACGTGGCCGACACCTGGAACCACCGTATCCAGAAGCTGGATGCCAACGGCCAGTACATGACGGGCTGGGGGCGCTTTGGCCAGGGCGAAACGACCGACTCGTTCTGGGGCCCGCGCTCGGTGGTGGTGGACGGCAGCGGGCGGGTGTACGTGGCCGACACGGGCAACAAGCGCGTGGCGGTGTTTGACGAGCAAGGGCAGCCGCTCAGCACCATCGGCCTGGCCGGCTCGGACCCCGGCCAGTTGGATGAGCCCGTCGGCCTGGCGGTCTCGCCGGAGGGCACGCTGTACGTGGCTGACACCTGGAACCTGCGCGTGCAGGTCTTTGAGCCTATCACCGGCACGGAAGATTACGTCTTTGTGCGCGAGTGGCCCATCATGGGCTGGTACGGCGAGTCGGTGGAGAACAAGCCCTACCTGGCCCTGGACAAGCGCGGGCGCGTGTACGTGAGCGATCCCGAGGGCTACCGCATCCTGGTCTTCGACTCGACCGGCCAGTTCATCACTACCTGGGGCGACTTTGGCGCCGACAGCTCCACCTTTGCGCTCGTCTCGGGCGTGGCGGTGGCCCCGGATGGCAGAATCTACGTGACCGATGCCGGCAATGCGCGGGTGATGCGCTTCGCGGCCCTGCCGTAGGTGGTATAATCCGCGACGCTTATCGGCTGCATCCGGGAGGCTGTGTTGAAACTGCACGAGTATCAATCGAAACTGTTGTTTGCCGCGCGCGGCATTCCTATTCCGCGCGGCAAGGTGGCGGCAACAGCGCTCGAAGCCCGCGACATCGCCCAGGAGCTGGGCGGGCGGGTGGTGGTCAAGAGCCAGGTGTTGGTCGGCGGGCGCGGCAAGGCCGGCGGCATTAAGCTGGCCAAGTCGGCCGGCGAAGCCGAAGACCTGGCCCAGCAGATCTTAGGCATGACCATCAAGGGCCTGCCGGTGCGCAAGGTGCTCGTGGACGCGGCGGCCGAGATCAAGAACGAAATCTACCTGGCCATCACCAACGACCGGGCTTCCAAGCGCCCGGTGATGATTGCCTCGGCGGCCGGCGGCATTGACATCGAAGAAGTGGCCCGGACCGACCCAGACAAGATCATCCGCGAGGGGATCGATCCCTTCATCGGCCTGCGCGACTACCAGGTGCGCAACATTGCCCTGGGCATCGAGTTGCCGCGCGCCCTTTGGAAGCAGTTTGGCCAGATCGCGACCGGCCTGTACGAGACCTACCGCCAGACTGATGCCAGCCTGGCGGAAATCAACCCCCTGGTCATCGGCGGCGAGGGTACCCTCGTGGCGCTGGACGGCAAGATTATCCTCGACGACAACGCGCTTTACCGGCACCCCGACTTGGCCGAGATGCGCGACCTGGACGAAGAGTCACCGCAGGAAACCGAAGCCCGCAAGTATGGACTGTCTTACGTCAAACTGGAAGGCGACATCGGCTGCATGGTGAACGGCGCGGGCCTGGCCATGGGCACCATGGACATCGTCAAGCTGTTTGGCGGCAGTCCCGCCAACTTCCTCGATATCGGCGGCGGCGCCCAGTCCGACAAGGTGGCGGCGGCGCTGCGCATCATCCTCTCCGACAGCAAAGTCAAAGCGGTGCTCATCAACATCTTCGGCGGGATCACGCGCTGCGACGAGGTGGCGCGCGGCATTATCGCCGCCATCCGCGACCTGAAGATCACGCTGCCCATGGTGGTGCGCCTGGTCGGCACCAATGAAGAAGAGGGCCGGCGCCTCCTGGCCGATGCCAACCTGATCACCGCCGATTCGTTGGCCGACGCGGCTCAGAAG
>CAYUYN010000012.1:23833-27454 GCA_964449185.1 uncultured Anaerolineales bacterium
CCGTGGCGGCTGCCCAGACCTAACCCCCCGGCCCCCTTCCCTGAAGGGAAGGGGGTGCCTCTGGGCAGAGGTTGCATGCTGTAGGATTTCTTGGTAGACCGTCGCGGTGGTTACGTTGGACGTAGTGACGCGGCGGTGCCGCGTCTGGACGGCCGACTGGGCCGTCGCATAAGCGCAGCGCGCGGCGGGTTCCGCCACGCTGTAAGGGCATGGTCTGCATGAGTATTTTGGTCAACAAAGACACGCGCTTGCTGGTGCAGGGCATGACGGGCCGCGAGGGTCTGTTCCACACCCAGCAGATGCTGGCCTACGGCACCAAGGTGGTGGCGGGGGTCACGCCCGGCAAGGGCGGCGAGTGGGTAGAGGGCGTGCCCGTCTTCGACACCGTTAAGGCCGCGGCCGAATCGACCGGCGCTAACGCCAGCATCATCTTTGTGCCGGCGCGCTTCGCCCCCGACGCCATGTACGAAGCGGCTGACGCCGGCCTGGCGTTGGTCGTGGCGATCTCCGAGAACGTGCCGGTGCAGGACATGCTGCGCGTGCGCAGTTACCTGGACCAGCGCGGCGTGCGCCTGGTGGGGCCGAATTGCCCCGGCCTGCTCTCGCCCGGTGAGGCCAAGGTGGGCATCATCCCCGGCCACATCGCCCGGCCCGGCAATGTGGGCATCGTCTCGCGCTCGGGCACCCTGACCTATGAGGTCATCAACGCGCTGACCCACCGCGGCATGGGTCAATCCACCTGCGTGGGCATCGGCGGCGACCCGATCAAAGGCCTGGACTTTATCGACGTGCTGAGGCTCTTCAACGAAGACCCGCACACCGATAAGGTCGTTTTGATCGGCGAGATCGGCGGCACCGACGAAGAGAAGGCGGCCGAGTACATTGCCGACCACATGACCAAGCCGGTGGCGGCCTTTATCGCCGGCCAGACGGCGCCGCCCGGCAAGCGCATGGGCCATGCCGGGGCCATCATCGAGGCCGGGTCGGGCCTGGCGTCCGACAAGATCAAGGCGTTGGACGCGGCCGGCGTCAAAGTGGCCCGCCACCCCGAGGAGATTCCCGATCTGCTGGCCTAGCCTTGGAGGCGGCCCAGGCTGCTCCGCCGTGCCGGGATACACCCACCCACTGCCACATCATCCAATCCAAGCAAAAGAGGTCTTGCCGGGGCAGCGCACACGCCGTCGTTGCCCCTTTTTGCGCGTATGTTGAAAGCACTGCTCCGGCGTATCCCCGCCGACCCGGGCCTGTTGGTGACCTTGCTGCTGGCTTCGCTGGCGGCCTGGCCGTTCCTGGTGCGTGCCAGCCTGCCGACGTTCACCGACGCCGAAATGCACGCCTACCGCACCTACGAGATCATGGCGGCCTGGGCCGCGGGGGTGCCGTATCCGCGCTGGGCGCCGGACCTGTTCTACGGCTTCGGCTACCCGGTCTTCAACTACTACTCGCCGCTGTCGTATTACCTCGGCGCGGCCTATGGCAGCGTGGCCGGCGGCGCGGCGGCGGGCGTTAAGTTCGTGCTCGTGTTGTCCGCGTATCTGGGCGCCGTGGGCATGTACTTGTTTGTGCGCGACCGCTGGGGCGGGCTGGCCGGCGTGGTGAGCGCGGCCGCATTTAGCTTTGCGCCGTATGTCGTCTACATCGATCCGCACGCGCGCGGCGACGCGCCCGAGACCCTGGCGATTGCCCTGGCGCCGCTGATGCTGTGGGCGTTCGCCCGCCTGCGGCGCACCGTCTCGCCGGGCGACGTGGCGCTGGCGGCCGTCATCCTGGCGGCCATGATCGTGGCGCACAACCTGATGGCCCTCATCTTCTTTGGGATGTTGGTGGCCTGGCTGGCCTGGGACGTGGTCTTTGGCCACATGTTCGTTGGCGCGCGGGTGATGAACGACCAGATGTCCACGTCCGCCGTGCGGCGCCACGTGATGGTGGCGCTGGGCGCGGCCGTGGGCCTGGGCCTGGCGCTGTCGGCCTTCATGTGGCTGCCGGCCGTGTTCGAGCGCGGCGCGATCCAGTATCAAAACGTGGCGCAGGGCACGTTCTTTGACTTCCGCCGGTACTTTATCGAGGCGGACGAGCTTTTCGCGCCCGCGTTGACCTTTGACCTGGCCGCGACCCAGATGCGGTTCAACCAGAGCGTGGGCGCGGCCCAATGGGTGCTGGCCGGGCTGGGCGCGCTGACGGTGTTTTCGCCCAAGCGCCGGCGCCTGTCGGTGCTGTTCTTTGCCTTTGCCGGGCTGATTTTGCTGTACCTGATGCTGCCGGCCTCCATCGCGGTGTGGGAAGCCCTGCCGCCGATGGCCTTTTTTCAGTTCCCTTACCGGTTCCTGGGCCCGGCCGCGGTGGCGCTGGGCGTGCTGGCGGGCGCCTCGCTGGGCTGGGCCGACCGTCTGCCCTGGCGCTGGGGCCGGCCGGCGCTGGCGGCGGCGGCGGTGGCGCTGTGCGTCTTGGCCGCGCAGCCGGTATTGTTCCCGCCGCCCTGGCCCGAATTTGGGCCGGTGAACGCGCAGCGCATCCTCGACACCGAGCTCAATGGCCGCGGCATCGGCACGACTTCCGCGAACGACTTCCTGCCCATCGGCGTGCGTGTGGCGCCGCCGCCGCAGGCGTCACTGCTGGCCTCGTATGCGGCCGGCGCGGTCGACAAGGTCAACCGGGCGACCCTGCCCGAGGGGACGACCGTGGAGGTGGTGGAGCATGGGCCGCAGCGTGATCGGTTCGAGGTCGCCAGCGGCGAGGAATTCTTGCTGCGGCTGTACACGTTCTACTTCCCCGGCTGGACGGCCTACGTCGATGGCGTGGAGCAGCCGATCCAGTTGTCCGAGCCCGAGGGCTGGATCAACCTCTGGCTTCCGGCCGGCACGCAGGCCGTGGACGTGCGGCTCGAAGACACGCCGGTGCGCTCCATTGGCTGGCTGATTGCCGCCCTGGCGCTGGTGACTCTGGTGGCGCTGGTGGTGTGGCGGCTGCGGCTGACCATCACCCGGCCGCGGCACGAACCACTGGCACTGAAGCAGGCGGCCTGGCTGGGCGCGGTGATCCTGGTGGGCATGGGCGTGCGCGCGGCGGCCGACACGCAGGGCTGGTGGCGCGTGCATTCACCGCCGGGCGCGGTGCTGGTGGCTCAGGTGAACAATCATGTGCCGCTGGAAAACAACGTGGCGCTGCTGGCCTTTGACCTGCCGCGCGCCCCGGTGCGCCCCGGCGACAAGGTGCCCATCACGCTGTACTGGCAGGCACTGGCGCCTATCAAGCCCAACCTGCGCGTGTTCATTCACGTGCTGGGACCGGACGGGCAGTTGCTGGCGCAGTCCGACAAAGAAAACCCGGCCGACTTTCCCACCAGCCGCTGGCCGACCGATCGTTACGTGCGCGACGAGCACGCGCTCCAGCTCCCGGGTGATATTCCGCCCGGTGAGTACCGTGTGGTGGCCGGCCTATGGGATGGCGAGACTGGCCGGCGCATGCACGTCCTCGACGCCGCCGGGCAGGTGACGGCGATGGATGGGGTGGTGTTGACGGAAACGTTCAGCGTCCGCCCGTAAGGCAGCGTGAAAGTTGGCAGCGGACGCAAGCGTGAAACGGATGTAGCCGCTTTGCGTGGTTGTGACGGCACTGGTCTAG
>CAYUYN010000013.1:0-26425 GCA_964449185.1 uncultured Anaerolineales bacterium
GGCTGAGCGCCTGGCCGCGCTCTTCGGCCGCCAGCAGCGCGCTGATGAGGTCGGGGCCGGGTTCTCTTCGCCGGCGCTCGACCTGGCGGGCAAAATAGGCGCGGAGTTGGAGAAGGCTCGCCTGACCGTGGGCCGCGCTCTCGGGCGTGGCGTGGGCCTGACCCAGGAAGGCCGTCACCTCGTCCGACCATTGCTTGAACTGCTCGCGATCCTCGGGCGGCAGTCCCATCAGATGCGCGATGACCAGGGCCGGCAGCGGATAGGCAAAGGCTCGAATCAGGTCGAAGCCAACAGCAGATTCTTGATCGTCCAGCAAGGCATCGACCAGCGCCCGGATATGCGGGCGCATCGCTTCGACCGTGCGCGGCGTGAAGGCTTTGCTGATCAACGCCCGCAGCCGCGTATGGTCGGGCGGGTCCTGGTTGCTCAGCCCGCCTTGCGTGTAGTGCTCTTCCATCGGCCTCAGCGCGGCCCGGGCATCAGGCGGCAGACGCTGCAGCGTTAGGGTCTGGCGGCCCGCATTGGAGAAACGCCGCGCATCTTGCAGCACGGCCAACACGTCAGCGTAGCGCGTCACCACCCAACCCTGCCAGGGCGCGTGCCATTGGACGGGCGCGGCGGCCCGCAGCCGGGCATAGACGGGGTAGGGATCGGCAAAGAAAGCGGGCGCGCCCAGCTCGTCTGTGCGCAGCAGGGTGGCTTCGGTCATGACGCCTCGCTGGACGCCAGCGGCAGCCAGACGCGGAAGGGGCTGGTACTGACCGGATGGCTGCGGCCTATGCCATTGGCTACCCCGCCCACCTCGTACAGCGGCGACAGCACCAGGCGCACCGGATTGCCGCCGGCATCTATGCCACCGGCTTCTAAACGATTAGAATTCTGCGCCACAAAATCGCCGTCCTGGCGGGCGCCCCACCACCCCACGCGCACGAGGTGCAGGCTTAGCGCCGGGTTCCAGCGGTCCGAGACGCAGTAGACGTGCGGTCCATAGAGCACCGCCACCTCGTTGCGGTTTAACACGTGCTGGCCCAGGCACTGGCCGCGCCGGACCTGTACCTCGCGCGGATAGCGGACCTCGACCTGGTCGCCCGCGCGCCAGACGCGCTCGACGCCGAGGTAGCCGGGCTGATGGCTCACCTCCGAGGCCTGGCGGTTGACCGCTACGCTCGCGCGGCCGGCCCAGCGCGGCACACGCATGTGCAGGGCCACCGGAAACGGCGGCGGCTCACTCAGGGTAAGGGTCAGCACAATGACTTCTGCTTCGTAGGACACGTGGCTGGCAAAGGCAAGAGTCGCTTCACCCGCCTCCCCCAGCGGCAACCGCGCCGCCCCCTCGAGCAGCAGGTTGACCCATAGGCCGTGCGCCTCGGTCGTATACGCGTAGCGCATGACCTCCCACATGGCCCGCGGCCCGTGGTGCGAGCAACACACGTCAAAAACCGCCCCGCCCCGGCTTTGCAGGCCGCGCAGATAGCAGAAAGCGCCGCTGTCCACCTGGGCGAAGTAGAGCTGGTTCACCAGCGTGTGCTCGGCCAAGTCCAGGTAGCGGGCCTCGCCGGTCGTGTGCCACAGCGCCAGGTTCAGGCGCAGCCAGTCGGCATCGGCGCAGGCTTCGTTCTCTTCCGGACGGTTGAAGTAAAAGCCCACGCCGCCCGAGAGCCACAATGCCTCGCGGGTGATGAAGGCGTGCAGCGTCAGCACCGCGTCCAGGTAGGGCTGCTCGCCCGTCAGGCGATGCAGGTCGAGCAGGCCGCGCGCGGTGGAGAGCTGGCAGTGCACGTGCCCCCCGCACGGCGCCCGCCGGCCGCGCTCGCCCAGGGTGGTGGAGAACCACTCTCGCCCGAACACCGGCGACGCCTCGGCCATGCGCCGGGCCGTCTCGAGGTGGCGCGCGTCGCCCGTCACTTCCGCCAGCCGCACCAGGCCTTCCAGGCCGCTGGCATAGCACTCGCGCATAAAGGCCGCGGCCAGCGGATACTGCGCGCCGTAATAACCACCCAGGCGCCGCGCCGCTTCGAGCGCCCTGTCGTCACCGCTCGCGGTGTAGTAATCCAGCAGGCCCACCAGGCCGCGGCCCATGCCAAACCATTCCTGGTAATCGTGGCCACCGGCGTAATCCCCGAAACTGCCGTCCGGCTGTTGAAAGCTCAGCAGCTCGGCCGCCATGGCCGCCGTGCCATAGTCCTGGTGGGTGTGCGCGCTCAGCAGCGCCATGCTGCCCAGCCAGCGGCCCATGTAGTCGGCGCCCCAGTGCCACCTGGCATCGGGCGCGGTCAGCTCACGGCGCATCTCGGGTGCGTTGAGCGCCTGAAGGTGCTCGATGGCACGCTGGAGGCGTTGGCCGAACTCGCCGCCGATGGTCAAGCACGCCGGGTCAGTCAGTCTCACAGCTGCTGGTCCTCCACCGGGAAGTAGCGCTCCGCCGCGGCCGTTTCGGTCAGGATGCGGTAGCAGTCGGGAGCGTGCTGAAAGGACGACCACAACGGACGATCACCGTCCGGCGGCGCAAAGCGCGTGCCCGTCACATCGACCAGGCGCTGAAGCGCCGGAGCGTGCGCGTAGCGTTCGTTCACCAGGCTGCGCTCGTGGCCGTCCTCGTCCACCAGGTAATAGGCCGCGCCGGCCAAATTGCGGATGGGCGCATAGTTGGCAGTGAAGTCCGGGCAGTACAGTCCGGCCATCAGGGCCGGCTGATTCGAGGGGTTGATCAGGATGTGGGCATACCCCGGCGGCACCATGATGGACTGGCCCGGCTGCAAGTCGATCAGCACGCAGTCGTCCAGGTGCGCGGCCTGGCCGGCCTCACGCCGCTGCATGAGCAGGTACAGCCGGCCATAATAGTGGGTGTAGACCTCGGGATAACTCATACGGCTGCCCGGCATGGCGGGGTGATAGTGCCCTTGGGTTTTCGCGTACTCGCGGCCAACCTTGAGCGGCGGCACGAGCACAAAGGCAAAGGCCAGGTGTGCCCGCGCCAATACTGGCTCGGGACAGGCGTCGTCATGCAGGCGGCCGATCCAGTACAGCTCGTCGTCCGATGGGCGGGCGTGCGGCTCCAACAGCACCGCCTCCATCTGCGCCATGCGCCGGGCCTGAGTGTCCAGGCGCAGACGGCCATCAGTCGCCACCGTGAGTGTCATGATATCGAGCAGCAGGGGGAACCCCGCGAGCGCGCTGAGATCAACTGCCATGCGGCTGCACTTCCGGCTCGGCGATATTGACGCGGATATCGTGAAAGACCATCGCGGCGGCGCCATAGACGCCCGACAGGTCGCCCAACGCCGCCGGCACGACCGGCACCGCGCGATGGGCGGGCGGGTAGGCGCAGCGAGCGATCACACGCCGAACCGGCTCCAACAGCAAGTCTCCCGCCTGGGCAAGGCCCCCGCCCACGACGATGCAGCGCGGCGACAGGATGTTAACCAACTGGGTCAGCCCCAGACCCAGGTAATAGCCGGCATGCTCGAAGACCTGCCGGGCCGCGGCGTCTCCTGCCCGGGCCGCCTCATGTATGGCACGCGGCGTCAAGGGAGCGGGCTGCGCGTGCAGCGCGCTGTCGGGAAAGGCCGCCAGCGCCTCCTCGGCCAGCGCCAGCACGCCCTGTTTGGCCGCATAGGTCTCCAGGCAGCCCAAGTTGCCGCAGCCCTCACAGCGCCGCGGGCCATTGGGTTCGACGATGACATGCCCCACCCCACCGGCCCAACCCAGCCCGCCGGTGAAGAGCCGCCCGTGCGAGATGATGCCGGCGCCGATGCCGGTGGAGACGGTGACGTAGGCAAAGTCGTCCAGGCCCCGCCCGGCGCCATAGTAGGCCTCGCCCAGCGCCGGCGCGGGCGTGTCCAGCGCAAAGTAATAGGCGGCCGGCAGTAGGGGCTGCAGCAGCGTCTGGACGTTGCAGCCCACCCACCGCGGCGAGAGGTGGGCGGTGGCCGTTACCACGCCATCGGCCGTCACGAAGGCGGCCATCGAAATCCCAACCCCGTCCAGGTCGGTTGCAGCGCGGCCGGCCCCGTTCAGCAACTCACGCACCGTGGCGACCAGCAGACCGGCGACGTGCGCCGGCTCGGCCTGCGCGGGCGTCGCTACGCGGCGGAGCGCCAACTGCTGGCCGCGGCGTGTCAGCAGGGCGGCCTTGAGCATCGTGCCGCCCAGGTCCACGCCGATAGCCAGTTCTTCAACCGGCTGGAGTTGCGGGGTCAGACGGCCACCTCCATGAACGCCTCCGCTTCCCGAATCTGGGTGCGGGCCAGGTAGTGATGGACCGCCTGCGGCTCAATGAAGCCGCAGCCCAACACCTGCAGGTTGGCAGACGCCGCGGCCGAGGCCAGGCAGGCCGCCTCCCGCAGGCTGTCGCCGCGTCGCAGGCCAAAGAGCAGACCGGCCAAAAAGGTATCGCCGGCCCCTACGGTGGACACCCACTCCGGCACGTCAGTCTGCACCCAGAACTGATCGTGCTCCCTCAGGACCAGCGCGCCGTGAGCGCCGGCCGTCAAGCACAGAGTCTGCAAGCCGCCACGGGCCAGCGCCTGAAACTGCTGCTGCAGCCGGCCCCAGTTATTGGCCTGGCCGGGAAAGGCACTATCGAACTCTTCCAAATTCACTTTGACGAGCCCCGGCCCGGCCTCGGCCGCCAGCCGCAGCACTTCCCCGGCGGCATCCACGGCCACAAAAGCCCGCGAGTCCGCCACTTGCCGGATGAGCCGAGCATACAGGTCTGGCTGTCCCCCGCGTGGCAGCGACCCGGTCAGCGCCACCCAGCCCACCTTCGGCGCCCAGTGCTCGACTCTCGCGACCAGGGCCTCCAGCGCCCCGGCCGGCACGGGCTGGCCCGGCTCCAGCAGCACGGTGGTCGTGCGGGCGGCCGTGGCCAGCAGGGTCGTGTTGAGCCGCGAGTTGCCGTCGCTCACGACATAGTCGTGATCGAGGCCTTCCCGCGCCAACTCGTCCAGAATGAAAGCCCCGCGCTGGCCGGCCGCGATGCCTACCACCAGCGGCCGGCCACCCAGCCTCAGCAGCGCGCGGGCCAGGTTGTTGGCCTTGCCGCCGGCGGTGTCGCGCACCGTGCTGATCCGATTCACCTGGCCCAGGCCGAGGGCCTCGAGCGAATAATAGGTGTCCACCGCCGCATTTGGCCCGACCACGAGCACGTCGTACGGTCGCGCGTTTCCGTCAGTCGGCGGGGTCAATGGGCCGGGGCCTCCAGCAGCCGGCCAAATAAAACGGCGGCGGCGTTAAACTCCATGCGCTCGAGCAAGTCATAAGCGTCGTCGAGCGTGGGTCCAGCCACCAGCACGCCGTGCTCGGGGTACAGCACGCCGAAACCGGTCCTGCACAGCGTCGTCTCGTGCTGGCGCATGACCTCCACCACCTCGGCGACGAACTCGGGACTGTCAATCTTGTTGCGGCCGGAGAGCACCGGGATGCAGCCATACTTCTTCATGCCGTCCAGCAGCACGGGCAGATCCATGTGCCGAGCTGCAAAGACAGTGGTGTACAGGGGATGGGCATGGATGACGGCGCTCACTTCGGGAAAGGCCGCATAGAGGCCGCGATGGGTCGGCCAGCTGCTCGAGAGCTGGCCGTGGCCTTCCAGCACCTCCCCGCTCAGGCGCACATGGAGCAGGTCGTCGGGCCCCATGCGCAGCCGCGTGCGCTTGGCATTGCCGGTCGTGGTCAGCAGCACTGAGGCGGGGGTTAGGCGGCCGCTGAAGTTGCTGCCGCCGGCGTTGGTCAGGTGACGGTCGTAGACCAGCCGGCAGACTTCAAGCAATTCAGCGCGGGTGATGTATTGCATGCCAAAAGCTCCCGTCAATGGGACGTAGGGGCAAATTGAACGCCCCCCGGTGCCGCCGTGCTGTCGCGCACCTCGAGCCGGGTCTCGAGCGTAATCGCCCGCTGCGGGCCGGAGTAGCCATCGCGCATGCGCTCCAGCAGCAGCTTGAACGCCGTCTGGCCGGCTTCGTAGCGCGGCTGCACCACCGAGGTCAGCGCCGGCGTCACATAGGCGCCCAGGCTGATGCCGTCGAAGCCGATCACCGAAATGTCGGCGGGCACGCGGCGCCCCTGCTCCTGCAGCACGCGCAGCACGCCGATGGCCATGACGTCGTTGCCGGCAAAGATAGCGGTGAAGGGTTTGCCCGTGTCCAGCAGGTGCGCGCCGGCCTCCTTGCCGCCCGAAAAACGATTGTCGCCGTGATAGATGAGGGCCTCATCCACCGGCAGTCCGGCCTCGGCCATCGCCTGCCGGAAGCCCTTCACACGCAAGGAACTGGGCGAGGCCGTGGAGGCGGGCGCCACACAGGCAATCGCGGTGTGCCCCAGTTCGATCAGGTGCCGCGTGGCCAGGTAGCCGCCGCCCAGGTTGTCCACGACCAGGGTGTCCACGTCCAACTCGGGCAATTGCCGGTAAAACGTCACCAGCGGCACACCGGCCGCCGCCAGGGCACGGATGTGGCCGGCCTTGGCGGTGGTGGCAATAAAGATCACGCCGTCCACCCGCTTATCCTGCAACAGCTCCATGTAGCGCAGCTCGCGGTCGAAGCTGCTGTCCGAGTTGCACAGGATCACGCTGACCCCGGCCTCGTAGCCGGCATCCTCGACGCCCTTGGCCACCTCGGCGAAGAAGGGGTTGCTGTTGTCGGGGATCACCAGGCCGATGGTGCGCGTCTGCTTGCGCCGCAGGCTCTGCGCCACGGCGTTGGGGCGATATTGAAGCTCGGCGATGGCCGCCGTCACCCGCTGATGGCGCTCGGGGCTAACGGTGCGCGTGCCGTTGAGCACGTACGACACCGTGGCGGTCGAAACTCGCGCCAGCCGGGCAATGTCCTTGATGGTGCTCATGCGGAGAGGCCCTCTGCGGCTGCAGCCTGAAGCGCCGGCTCCCGATTCCGCCGCAACCGCTCGATCTCGGCCGGCATGTCCTCGGTCAACCCCACGCGCAAGTCCATTTGCCAGGCCAACCGCTCACCGGGCTGGGCCACGGCATGGTCGCCGCGCTCGATAGCGAGATCGAGCCGGTCGGGATAACCGCTGCACGGCTCCAACCCCAGGTTATAGTATCCGGGGCCGTCCACCGGCCAGCCGCCCAGGTTGATCGACAGTCCAACGTAAGGGATGGCCTCGGGCGAGAACAGGCAGGCCGCGTACTGCCCGGTCTCGGGATCGTGCAGCCCACACCAGCCCTCGGGCAGGCGCGTGGTGTACAGCTTGTCCACCAGGCGCGCCTCTTCTGGCAGGATCAGGCTCAGGTCCACCGGGCGGCCCAGGCGGTCGGTGGTGTGCGGCCAGGGGCGCTCATCCAACGGCACGCCTAAACGCTCATCCTTGGACCAGTCCACGCGGACCCGCACACCGGGCGGCAGATAGATGCGCATGCCCGGCCGCAGCGCCAGCAGCGGGTGCGATGACCAGAGGAACTTAAAAGGCGCGCCGGCGCGGTTGACCAGCGCGTAGCGGAGGCGCAGGCAGCCCGGCGCGGGCACGGACAACGACTTGTGGAACTCATACGAGAAGCGAATGCTGCGGCAGCTCAGATGCAGCGCATCAGGCTGCACTTCCCAGGCCCACGGGATCGACCAGACTTCGCCATGGTCGGGCACCTCGACGTTCTGCCATGGGTCTTCGGGGTACAGGCAGGGGCCGACGGTCGGCAGGCACTCGTCAAAGCCGCTGGCGTCGAACTCGGCATACGGCGCCGCGTAGCGGGCGAGCCGCAACGGCTTGCGCGGGTTCTGGGCCAGGATCTCGTCCCCCTGCCAGCGCAGCGAGCTGATCTTGGCGCCCAATCCGGGCAGCACGACCACATTCAGATCATGCTCGGCCAGCCGCAGCGCGACCAGGCCATTTATCGTGTCGGCTTGAACCAGCATACGTGTTCAGATAGGCAGACCGGACCGGTATGGATCGTTCTAAGTGATCTAATCGATTAAGTTAATCGGTTAGATGATAAATCAAGTACAATGGTCTTGTCAACGGCCAACATCGGGCGCGCGGCGCAATCGGATCGCTTTGGCCAGAAAGGTCCAAAAAGATGACGAACAAACCGCCATTGCAGCCGCGTTTGGCAGGCGATTTCTGGTTGATCGGCGCCCACCCCGCCCTGCCCGAATTCCCAGAGGCCGGTGGGCGGTTGATTCGCGCAAACCCGGGCGCACAGCCGGAGTGTGTTGACCACCATGTGTTTCAGGGTGGCGATGGCGCCTGGCATCTGTGGGGCTGCATTCGCTGGACCTCGGTGGGCCGGATTCTGTACCACTGGGAAGGCGAGCGCCTGGACCAGGGGCCCTGGCGCGCAACCGGCGAATATTTCCGGGCAGACCGCGCGGCGGGTGAGAGCCTGGAGGGCGTGGAAGGTAAAGAGTGGATCCAGTCGCCGTTCTTCGTCAAGGCCGGCGGGCAGTATTACATGTTCTACGGCGGTCATGGCACGGGGACCAACCGGCACGGCCGATCGGTCCCCTACGAAGACCCCGGAATGGAGTGTCAGATTTGCCTGATGACGTCGACCGATGGCCGCCATTGGGCCCGTAATCGCAACGACGAGGGCTACAGCCGGGTATTTTCCGGGCCAGGCGAGACGCGTGATCCGTGCGTCGTATGGATTGGCGGGTTGTGGCACATGTACTATGCCGGGTATCACGACGATGACCGGGACAAGGCCGGCATCTATTTGCGCACCTCAGCCGATTTGCTCCACTGGTCCGATTGGCGCTTGGTTCACGCGGCGCACCAGATCGCTGCGGGCAAGTCGTCGCACGAGTGCCCACACGTCGTCGAGCGCGGCGGCCGCTTCTATCTGTTTCGCACGGAAGACTACGCCAGGGCTCGGACGCATGTATTTTGCAGCGACAATCCGCGCGATTTTGGCATCGGCGCCGCCGCGAACGAGAAATATCTGGGTGTCTTGCCGGTGGCAGCGCCTGAGATTATCATGGATGCCTGTGGCCAGGAATACATCACGTCGAACCACGACCTGCGCCTGGGCACACAGTTGTGCCGCCTCAGTTGGGCGTAGGCTCTCGATATTCTCAGATGAAGACCGCAATGGTTCCGAACAGCCTGCCTAATCATCCCCTCCGCCCCCGCCACGTCCATCGCGGCGATGCCCTGCGCGCTGTCGCCATGCCGCTCGGCGGCCTGGGGACGGGCAGCATCGCGCTGTGCGGAGACGGCTCGCTACGCCAGTGGCAGATCAACAATCAGATCAACCATGTGGCCTGCGTGCCGCATTCGTTCTTTGCCATCTGGGTGCAGCCGGCTGAACCTGACGGGCTCGCCATCGCCCGCGTGCTCCAATCCACTGCCCTGTACGACACCGGCGACCCGCTGCCCCCACCCACCTCCAACGACCACCTGGTGCCGCCGGCCACCCGTGCCCTGCTGGAAGCGTTGCCAGGCGTGGCCGCAACTGAATTCATCGGCGAGTACCCCATCGCGGAGCTAGCCTACTTCGACCCCGCCCTGCCCGTGCGGGTGACGCTCGAGGCCTTTAGTCCGTTCATGCCTCTCAACAGCCAGGACTCCGGCTTGCCCGCACTCCTCTTCCACTTCCGCGTGACGAACCCCACCAACACCGCCATGCGCGTCTCCTTGCTGGCCACCCTGCAAAACATTGCCGGCTGGGACGGGGTCAGCGCCATAGATGAAACGCGCAACGGCGGCTACGGCGGCAATGTCAACACATGGATCCAGCGCGCTGATCTGACCGCCATTGAAATGACCACCACGCGCCTGCCGGGCGACGACGAGCACTTCGGCAGCCTGGCACTGGCCGCGTTCTCTGCGGATGCCAACGCCCTGGCGCAGTGGGACGACCGGCAAGCGCTGTGGCAAGACTTCGCCGCCGATGGCGCCTTGACCGGCAGCGCCAGCGCCACGCCCAGTGAGCCCGGACAAACCTGGAATGGCGCCCTGGCGGTGCCGTTCGTGCTCGAGCCGGGCGCGTCACACACCGCCGCCTTCGCCTTCGCCTGGCACTTCCCCAACCGCAGCTTCGACTACGCCAACGGCCATTACGTACGCCTGCTGGGCCACCAGGGCCCACCCGACAAACACCGCCTCGGCAACGCCTACAACCACAGGTTTGGCTCGGCCGCGGAAGTCCTGGCCTACGTGCACGCCCACCGCGAGCGGCTCAGCGCCCAGACCCGGCTGGCGCGCGATACCTTCTACGCCACCACCCTGCCCGCCGCCCTGGTCGAGGCCGTGACCTCTCAGATCAGCGTAATGCGCTCGCCGGTGTGCTTCGGGACCGAAGATGGCCGCTTCTACGGCTTCGAAGGCGGCTCGGGGGCCTCCACCCCGCCCCATGTGGCCGGCGGCAGCTGTCCGCTGAACTGCACCCACGTCTGGAACTACGAAATGGCCCTGGCACGGCTCTTCCCAGATTTGGAGCGCACCATGCGCGACACTGAATGGAACGTCCAGCAGCACGCCGAGGGCTGGCTGCCGCACCGCGTGCCCCTGCCCCTGCACCTGCCGCGGCCGGGCCGCGACACCCTGGGCGGCCCGCGCCACCCCGCGCTCGACGGGCTGTTGGGCGGCGTGCTGAAGACCTACCGCGAGTACCGCGCCAGCGGGGATGCGGCCTGGCTGGCGCAGATGTGGCCGGGGGTCAAGCGGGCGCTGGCGCACGTCTGGGCCGCGCACGACCCCGAACAAAGCGGCACGATCACCGGTGAGCAGCCGAACACCTATGACATCTCAGTGTACGGCCTGAACACTTTCGTCGGCACGCTCTACCTGGCGGCCCTGCGCGCCGCGCAGCAGATGGCCCTGCTAAGGGACGAACCTGACCTGGCCGACACCTGCCACGCCATCTACGCGCGCGGCCGTGCCGCCCTCGACTCACAGCTCTGGAATGGCGAGTACTACGTCCAGGCCGTCGACCTGGCGCAGTACCCCGAGCACAACTGGGCCGGCGGCTGCCATGCCGACCAACTCTTGGGCCAGTGGTGGGCCTACTTGCTCGGCCTGGGCGACGTGCTGCCCGCCGACCACGTGCGCGCCGCGACCCAGGCCATCTTCCGCCACAACTTCCGGCGAGGTTTCCACGGCCATCCGCAGCAGCCGCGAGTCTTCGTCACCGACGACGACCACGGCCTGCTCAACTGCACCTGGCCGCGCGGCGGCAAACCAGCCGTGCCCACGCCGTATTCCGACGAAGTCTGGACCGGCATCGAATACGAAGTGGCCGCCCTTTTGCTTTACGCCGGCGACCCGGAGGCGGCCGTGTGCTTGCTCGAAGCCGTCCGCGCCCGTTACGACGGGCGCAAGCAAAATCCGTGGAATGACATCGAGTGCGGCGACCACTACGTGCGGGCCATGTCGGCCTGGGCGCTGCTGGAAGCCGCTGCCGGCTACGACTACGATGCCGGCGCGGCGGAGATGGGCTTTGCGCCGGCGATCACGCCCGAGCACTTCCAGGCGCCCTTCGTCGCCCGCGACGGCTGGGGCACCTTTGCCCAAAGCATCGCCGCCGGCCAACAGACCGCGAGCCTGCACCTCGCCTATGGCGCGCTCAGCCTGCGCGCCCTGCGCCTGCCGCTGAAGGGCGCACTGGCCTCGGCCCGCATGACCGTAGACGATGGGCCCGTGACCGCCAGCTTCTTGGCAACGGGAACCGCTGTCGTGGCGACTCTTAGCGAAGAGCTGACACTTTCAGCCGGCCAGACCCTATGGGTCACACTTACGCTCGACCACAAGGAATCGTAGCATGCCCCTGCCCGCCGACTACGTCGAACGCGTCTACGCCGGGGTCCTGGGCAAGCTGATTGGCGTCTACCTCGGCCGGCCCTTTGAGGGCTGGACCTATGAGCAGATCATGGCCCGGCTGGGCGAAGTCCACTATTACGTCCACAACCGGCCCGAGGTCGCGCACAAGCAAGGTGGACTTTTGGTCGTCACCGATGACGATCTCTCCGGCACGTTCACCTTCATCCGCGCGCTGGCCGACTATGACGGTGGCCGCGACCTGACGCCGGCCCAGATCGGGCAGACCTGGCTCAACTACATCATCGAAGGGCGCACCACCCTCTGGTGGGGCGGCCTGGGCAACTCCACCGAGCACACCGCCTTCCTGCGCCTTAAGCACGGCCTGTCCGCGCCCCACAGCGGCTCAATCGGCGCCAACGGCCGGGTGACGGCCGAACAGATCGGCGCGCAGATCTTTATCGACGGTTGGGCCATGGTGGCGCCAGGCGACCCGGAATTGGCCGCCGACTTGGCCGGCCGCGCCGCCCGCGTCAGCCACGATGGTGAGGCCGTTTACGCCGCGCAACTACTGGCGGCCATGGAAGCCCAGGCCTTTGTGGAACCCAACCTCGGCCGGCTGCTCGACACCGGCCTGGCCCTGATCCCGCGCGACTGCATGATCTATCGCCTGGTGAATGATCTGCGCGAGTGGCACGCCGCGCTCCCCGACTGGCGGGCGGCCCGCGAGCAAATAGCCGCGCACTACGGCTACGACCGCTTCCCCGGCAACTGCCACGTGGTCCCCAACCACGCCCTTATTCACCTGGGGCTGCTCTACGGCGGCGACGATTTCCAGAAGGCCCTGATGATTACCAACAGCGCGGGTTGGGACACCGACTGCAATTCTGGCAACGCCGGCTGCTTGCTGGGGATTAAGAACGGCCTGGCCGGGATCAACGCCGGCCCCGACTGGCGCAGCCCGGTGGCCGACCGCCTGTACATCTCCAGCGCCGATGGCGGACGTGCCATCACCGACGCCGTCACGGAGACCTACCACCTGGCCAACCTGGGCCGCGCGCTGGCGGGCGAACCGCCCCTGGCGCCCAAGGATGGCGCGCGCTTCCACTTCTCGCTGCCCGGCTCGGTGCAGGGCTTCCGGGCTGCAGATCCCACCCTGCTGTCGGTCGAAAATGCCGGCCCGCGCGGCCTGGCGCTGCGCTGCCGCTCCCTGGCTCCCCCGCTGGTGGCCCGCGCCGGCACGCCCACCTTTATCCCGCCCGAAGCCCTCAACATGCCGGGTTATGGCCTCTCGGCCTCGCCCACGCTCTATCCCGGCCAGGTGGTGCGGGCGGTCGTGGAAGCCGATGCCCACAATCCCGGACCGATCACGGCCGGGCTTTTCCTCCGGCACTACGGCGCGGCCGACGCGCTCGTGCACGTAGCTGGCCCCAGCGCCCAATTGGCGCCCGGGGCGCACCACGAGTTTGCGTGGCGCCTCAATGATCCCGCCGCGGCGCCAATCGCGGAGGTGGGCGTTGAGCTAGCCTCTGCGGTGCGCACCGGCGGGATTGTCTATCTGAATTATCTGGCGTGGGACGGCTCGCCCGATACCGTCTTTCAACGTCCCGCGCACGATGGCACCCTCTGGCGCCGGGCCTGGGTCAATGCCCTGGACCACTTCGCCCCGCATAATCCCGAGGCCTTCCGGCTGGTGCAGGACGAGGGCACTGGCTTGTTGTTGACGGGCTCTCGGGACTGGACGGACTACGAGGTCAGCGCGACGATCACGCCGCACCTGCTGGCGGCCGGCGGCCTCGCCGCGCGCGTGCAGGGCCTGCGCCGCTACTACGCGCTGCTGCTCGGCAGCGACCAATGTCTGCGACTGGTCAAGGCGCTCGATGGGGAGAAGGTGCTGGCCGAAGCCGCCCTGGGCGTGGACTGGGGCCACGCCTACGACCTGCGCCTGCGCGTGTGCGGCTCTCGCCTGCAGGCCTTTCTTGATGAACAGCGGCTGTTTGACGTAGAAGACACCGCC
The DNA here is from genome assembly GCA_964449185.1 of uncultured Anaerolineales bacterium. GTDB lineage: Bacteria > Chloroflexota > Anaerolineae > Anaerolineales > UBA6663 > CAYUYN01. Next base: position 13,727 of record CAYUYN010000013.1, read on the forward strand.
GGTCCGCTGCTCGGTGGCGGCATTGGCCTGGTGGTCCGCGAAGGCTGCCTCACTGCAGATACCGTCGCCGTTCGGCCCGTCAGGCTGGAGAAGGCATAAGCCCGTTCCCGCGGGAACAGGCTTTAGAGATAATTGGGCAGCCACTCCCCATGCGCCTCAATCAGCTCATCCACCAACCGCCAGATCTGGTCCAGGTCTAGCTCGGCGGCAGTGTGCGGGTCGAGCATGGCGGCGTGATAAATGTGCTCGCGCTTGCGCGTCAGGGCCGCTTCCACGGTCAGCGCCTGGACGTTGATGTTGGTCTGCATCAGGGCCGCCAGGTGCGGCGGCAGCGCACCGATGCGCGTAGGCTGCACCCCGTTCTTGTCCACCAGGCACGGCACCTCCACGCAGCAGCCGGCCGGCAAATTGTCGATCAGGCCGTGGTTGGGCACGTTGCCATACACCGTGCGCGGCACGCCGGTCTCCAGGCTGTGCACGATCAGCGCGGCGTACTCGCTGCTGCGCTTCACTTCCAGCGGCGCCGTGCCTGCCTCGAGCTGGGCGCGCAGCGCCTCCCAGCGCCGGATCTGCCGCTCGCAGCGCGACAGGTACTCGTCCAGCGGGATCTTGAAGCGCTCGATCAGGTCCGGCCGGTCGCGCTTGATGTACCAGGGCACGTACTCGCTGAAATGCTCGCTCGACTCGGTCACAAAGTACCCCAGCCGCTGGAAAATGTCGTAGCGCACCTGGTTAAGCTCGGGCACCCGTCCCTCGGCCGCCACCTGGCGCAGCCGCGGATAGGCATCGCGTCCCTCGTACTCCAGCTTCAAGAAGAACGCCATGTGATTGATGCCGGCGACCAGGTAGTTCAGCGCCTCGGCCGGCAGGCCCAGGTCGCCGGCCAAGTCATCCGCTGTGTTCGGAATACTGTGGCACAGCCCAATGGTCTTGATACGCGAGGCGCGAGTTAGCGCCCAACAGTTCATTGCCAGCGGGTTGACGTACTGCAGGAAGTTGACGTCCGGGCAGACGGCTTCCATGTCGCGCGCCATGTCCAGCAGCACCGGGATCGTACGCAGCCCGCGCATGATCCCGCCCACGCCCAGCGTGTCGGCGATGGTCTGGCGCAGCCCAAATTTCTTGGGGATCTCGAAGTCCACCACGGTCGCAGGCATGTAGCCGCCGACCTGGATCATGCACAGGGCATGGTCGGCCCCATCCAGGGCCGCCCGGCGGTCAGTCGTGGCTGTGATGGTCGGCCGCGCCCCCAACGCCTCCGCCACCCGCTGCGCGACGACTTCCGAGGTTCGCAACCGCTCGGCGTTGATGTCGGTCAGCGCGATCTCGGCCTCGGCCAGCTCGGGGAAGCTCAGCATATCGGTGAGCAGCCGCCGGGCAAAGACCGTACTGCCGGCGCCAATGAAGGTGATCTTGGTCATGCGGTCCTCTGCGCCCGGTCAGCGGCCACGTGCAGCAGGTTCGACGCCAATCGCCCGGCCAGCGGCTGGGTGTGGGCGTGCTCGAACAGCCGGTACTGGCAAAAGATCAGCTCGCCCGGCCCCAATGGCACCGCCTCGATGTCGCTGTACCACAGCATGCGGGGCGCTTCTTGCCGCGTTTGCGTGTTGCGCAGCGAGCCGGCCAGCACCTCCCCGCCGTGCTCCAGCAGCCCGTACCACGGCAGCACGTCCACGTAGGCCGCGCCCGCCAGCCCCTCCGCCGGCAGCCCCGCAAAAAGCGGTGAGTCCGGCACCCAGTGGTAGCTGCCCATCCAGTTGCCGATTCCCAGGTGGAGCTGTGGCCACAGGCCGTGCTTGCCTAACTGCCGCAGGGCCAGCGCGTCGCGCTTGTGCAGCGGGCCGACGATGCCGGTCGCGCCGGCCTTGACGGCCACAAGCAGCGCCTGCCAGTCGTCTTCGTACAGCGTCGCCGGCATGGCCGCGACCCACAGCCGCGCCTCGGCCTCAGTAGCAATGCCAGTGCCGGCCCGTTCAACGAATGCCGGTCGTTGGCCCAACCACTGGATGCCGGCCGGCAGAGCGGCCCAATTGACGGGCGCCAGCGCCAGCACAGTGTGCTCGGTCTCGGCCAGGGTGTCCTGGCCCTGCACCAACCGCGCGCACAGCTTGTAGGCCCCGACCTCCCTGGTTGCGGCCGATAGTGCGCCCAGCTCATGGATGCCATCCCGCGCCGGCGCCGGTTGTTCCAAGAGCGTGGTCTCCTGCCCGGCTGGGTCACGCAGGATGACCACCAGGCGCCCGCTTGCGGCCAAGGGCGTGGTGTTGACCAGGGTCAGGGCCACGTTGAAGTTCTCGCCGGCTACCATCGCCGGGGCTGTGGCCCGCAGCACGACCACCTGTGGCCGGTTCAGGCGTTGGCTGGCGTAGTAGGCGGCCTTGGGGTTGCGCCACAGGTCGAGCAGGCCGGCGTGAAACTCCCAGGCCACGTCCTGCATCTGGGTGATCACGTAGCCCGAGATGCGGGGGTTGCACAGCAGCGCCTCGAGCTGGCAGGCATTGCCCGCCGCGTGCAGTTCCTGCGCGGCCAGCACCAGGTTGCGCACCGTGCCGAAGATTCGGTCCAGCTTGCGGACCGTGAAGCCCGCGTGCAGGTCGTCGCGGAAGGCGCGGGCTTCGCGCGCGTCGCGCAGCTCGGTGCGGTCGCCAAAGCCCTTCACCGTCTCGTCCAGGTCCGACATGCCGCCGCCGCCCAGCTCCGAAACAAAAACCTTGCCGCGGTAGGCGCGGTGTTCGCGGTCAAACTCGGCCAGCACGCCGTCGGCGCCGAAGTCCTGCTCGCCCAACGCCGTCGACGGTGTCGCCGCGCCCAGGGTGCGCAGCCACTCGTAGATCGGCTGCGGCACCGAAGCGCCCAGGTACAGGTGAACGTCGAGCACCTTTTGCCGCGCGGTCTCGCGGCTGGGCACCATGCTGGCCCGGTCGATCCAGCCAAAGTCTTGATCCACCGCCATGCTGCCGCCGGAATTGTCCACCACCACCCGGGTCGGGTCCAGGCCGCGCGTGTGGCGCACCAGCGCCTCGCCGATCAGGCGGTTGGCTGGCACGTTCTCGTTGAAGATGCCCCAGAACACGACCGAGGGGTGGTTGAAATCGCGCTCGATCAGCGCGCTGACCTCGCGCCGGCAGTGGTCCAGCAGGCGCGGGCTGTCGCGGATCCAGGCCAGGCTGGTCTCGGCATAGATCAGCATGCCCATCTCATCGGCCAAGTCCAGGTAGCCGGGCGGCGCCGGCCGCAGGTGGCAGCGGATCAGGTTGAAGCCGGCGTCCTTCATCAGCGCGATCTCACGCACGAGCATGTCGCGGTCGGGCGGCGCGATCAGGCCGATGGGCCAGTTGGGCTGGAGCAGGATGCCGCGGATGTAGATCGGCTGGCCGTTGAGCATGAACTGGCCGGCCTCGACCGTGAAGTCGCGCATGCCAAAGCGAACCGAATGCCGGTCGGCCTGCCCGCCATCGTCCGCCACGACGTGGAGCCGATACAGGTGGGGATGCGCGGGGTGCCACGGCCACGGGCGCGGCAGGGATACGCGGAACGTGAAGCGCGCGACGCCCGGCGGCGCCGGCGCCGCGCCGCCCAACTCGGCCGCCACCACGCCATCGGGCTGTACGATCGTCAGACGCAGGTCCACCATCCGATTTTCTTCGCGCCGGTTGTTAAGGGTCACTTCGACCAGTGCGGACTCACGCTGGAAGTCGGGCTCCACCTGCGCCGCCTGCACCGCCACCCAGGGGCACGCTTCCAGATAGACCTCGCCCCACAGTCCGCCGTAAATGTAGTACCAGGCTTGCTTGGCCGCGGGCGCGTGCTTCAGGATGACGCCATCCACCGGCTGGGTCCGCGACAGGCCCGCCACGCGCACGACGATGTCATTCTCGGCCCCGGCGCGCACCAGCCGCGTGACGTCAAACCAGAAGGGGGTGTACGCGCCCTCGTGGCTGCCGGCGAACTGGCCGTTGACCCACACCTCGGCCCGGTAGGCCGCGCCCACACAGTGCAGCAGCACGGCCTGGCCGGACCATTCGGCTGGAACGGCAAACGTACGCCGATAAAATCCCACGCCTTCGGCATCGGGATGGGTCACATCCCAGGCGGACGGCAACTGCACCGCCTGGGCGCGGGCGGCGGGCCAGCCCGCGCCCAGCCAGCCCTGCGCCAGTCCTTCGGCCTGTGGGTCAAACGCCAGCTGCCACTCGCCGGCCAGGCTGAGACGGCGGCTCGATCCAGACTCTGGGTTCATGCACGCTCTCCTATTTCCCCAACGCAATCGGCCGATTCTCCTCGGCCGAGCGCTGAGCGGCCAGCGCCAGCGCCAGGGTGCGCACGCCCTCTTCGATCGGCACGGCCGTGGGCCGGTCATCGCGGATGGCGGCCAGCAGGTCAAGGGTCTCGGCCAGGTACAGGTCTGTTTCGGCCGCGATGGTTTCGGAGGCCGGCTGCGTCTCCAGGCGATCCGCACGCGTGTCGTGGAACACCGCGTTATTGGCATTCGTGAAGTCCGCCGTCAGGCCGGGCGCCACCACCCGCCAACTGGCGTCCCAACGGCCGGGAATGGCGCCGTTGTTGGCCGTCAGCACCGCCAGGCTGCCCGATTCAAAGCGGACCACCGTCGCGCTGGCATCTTCGACCGTGTAATCAGGTATATCCCGGTGAAACAGGTTGGCCTGCGCGGCGAAAACTTCGGCCGGCGCGCCCAGGAAGAAGCGCGTCAGGTCCAGCAGGTGGATGGCCTGCTCCACCAGTTGCCCGCCGCTCTTGTTGCGGTCGCGCCACCACGCGCTGTGGAGCGAGTTGCAGGCATAGGACAACGTCATGAAGGCGCCGTGCGGGGGCGGGTTCGCTTGCAGCGCCTGCTTGAGGCGCTGGGTGGCGGCACCGTGGCGAAACATGAAGCCGACCTGCGTCTTGACGCCGCTGGCCTGCACATCGGCCGCCATGCGCTCGGCCAGCGCCAGGTCGAGGGCGATGGGCTTTTCAATTAAGAAGTGCACGCCGTAGCGGCAGGCCAGCTCCACCTCCCGGTCGTGCGCATAGGGCGGCAGGCAGATGTATACCAGGTCGAGCGCCAGCTCGTCAAACATGCGCGCGTAGTCGGCATAGACCAGCGCCTGCCCGTGGGCATAGGTTTCATTGAAAGCAATGGCCTTGTCGAGCGTGGTGTTGCAGAACCCGACCAGCTCGATTTGGTCGAGCCCGGCCAGGAGGGCGGCGTGCCGCCGCGCGAAGCGGCCGCAGCCGAGAATGGCCGTGCGCAAGGGCGCCATGCTGTGCCTTTCAGGGAGAATAGGTGAGCACGACCTTGATGCAGTCGCTGCCCGGCTTGTCGATGAGGGCGTATGCCTCCGCGGCCCGCTCAAAGGACACCCGCGCCCCGACCAGCGGCGCGACCTTCAGCGCCTGGCTGGCCAGCAACCCCATCGCGGTGCTCTCCAGCCGCGCCAGGTCCCACAGCGGGTGGTTGCGGTGGGTGCAGCCCCACACCGGCATGCTCGACCGCAGGGTGATGCGGTTGTGATGCCACTCGCGCGAGAAATCCACCTGCCCCGCGGCTCCGTAGTAGCTCGCGGCCACCACCAACCCCTCGCGCTGCACGCACCGCACCGCCTGCTGCAGCGCCGAGTACGCCCCCGACAGTTCCACGGCCACATCCACCCCCACGCCGCCGGTGGCTTGCTTGATCGCCAGCCCGGCATCCGCCTCCAGCGGGTTCACCGCCACGTCCGCCCCGAGTTGCTTGGCCAGCGCCAGCCGCGCCGGGATCGGGTCAACGACGATGACCTCGGTCGCCCCATTTAGCCGGGCCAACTGCGCCGCCAGCATGCCGATCGCGCCCAGCCCGAAAATAGCCACCCGATCCCCGAGCTTGAGGGCGGCATCGTGGATGGCGCCCAGCGCAAACCGCGCCGGGTCCGTGAAAACCATGGTCTCGCCGTCCGCAGACGCCGGCACAGGGTACAGCGCGGCTTCGGGCTTGATGGCCGTCTGCCGGTGCTTCCATTCGCCATGTACCAGGTCGCCCACCCGCCAGCGCTGAACATTGGGACCAACCGCTCGCACGACCCCCGCCGCCCACGAGCCCAGGGTGTGCGGGTAGAACGGCGCGAGGCGCTCATCTTCCCGCGGCGGGCGGAACAGGCGCAGCTGCGGGTCCCACACCTCCTCGGCAAACGGCAGGGTGCCGCGGTACATGTTCAGCTCGGTGCCGTGCTTGATGCCGCTGACGAGCGTGTGTACCAGCACCTGGCCGGCCTGCGGCTCGCGCTCGGCATACTCAGCATAGTCAATCCGCCGCGGCTCGGCGACGATGAGTTCTAGAGGCATACGGATAACCGCTCCAGGGAACGAGGAGGCTGCACAACGCTCAGCCCTTGAGGGCGCCGGCCGTCATGCCTTCAATAAACTTGTCGGACAGGAACAGGTACAGCAGCAGGATCGGCAGCATCGAGGTCACCAGGCTGGTCGCCGCCATGGCGTAGTCGGCCGCGTTCTCGCCCACGAAGTACATCATCGCGGCGGGCAGGGTGCGCAGCGACGGCTCGGTGACCACCGTCAGCGCCAAGAGCAGCTCGTTCCAAAAGCTCAGCGAGTTCACCAGCAGCACCGTCGCCAGCGCCGGCCGTGCCAACGGCAGCATGATCTGCCAGAACAGCCGCAATTCTGAGCAGCCGTCGATCCGCGCCGCGTCCTCGATCTCGGACGGCAGCTGCGAGAAATAGGTGGCCATTAAATACGTGCTCACCGGCAGCCCAAAGGCCGCGTACAGCAGCACCAACGCCCAGCGGCTGTTGAGCAGCCCATAGCGCGCCATCATGGTGAACTGCGGAATGTACATGATCTGCGGCGGCAGGAGTAGGCCGAACAGCAGCAGCGCGAACAGCCAGCGCCGGAAGCGGAACTCGTAGCGCGGCCGCCCAAAGCCATACCCGGCCAGGGTCGCCAGCAGGCCGGTCAGCGCCAGCGCAAAGCCGGTGACGAACAGGCTGTTGTAGAAGAAGCGGTAGAACCGGATCTGCGGATCGAACAGCAGCCGCGTATAGTTCTGCCAGCGCACGGTTTGCGGCAGTCCATAAGGCGCGTTGAGGATCTCGCCCGTGGTGCGCACCGACATCAGGATCATCCACACAAAGGGGATGATGACCAGCAGGGTGAACACGCATAGCGCCACGGTCAGGGCGGCCATTTTCAGCCCTGACCACCAGCGGAGCCTGCGCACGGACGGCTGGGGGGCGGCCACGGGGCGCGCGGCGACCATTAGTATTCCACCCGCGAGCGCAGCCAGCGGCTGATGAGGCCGACCCCCACCACCGTCACGCTAAACCAGGCCACCGCAATGGCCGACGGATAGCCCAGGTCCAGGCTGGTCCAGCCGAAGGCGCGCTTCTGCACGTAAGTGGCCACGGTTTCAGAGAAGTGCAGGGGACCGCCATTGGTCAGCGCCCAGACCACGTTGAAGGCGTTCATCTTGCCGATGAAAGACAGAATCAGAACCGTGACCACCGTCGGGCGCAGCAGCGGCAGCATCACGTGCCAGATGGCCTGCGGGCGCGTGGCCCCGTCAATGTGCGCGGCTTCGAGCAGTTCGGCGGGGATGGCCGACAGCCCGGCCAGCAGCAGCACAAAGGAAAAACCAAAGGTGGCCCAAAAGTGCACAAAGATGACGACCATCAGGGGCGTCTCGCGGCGGCCCAGCCAGTTGAGCGCCAACGCCTCCAGCCCCACGGCGCGCAGCCCGGTGTTGACCAAGCCCCAGTCGTAGTTGAAGATCCAGCGGAACACCAGGCCGACGATGACGCCCGAGACCAGGATGGGCGTGAACCAGGCCACGCGATAGAAGCGGTACAGCGGCACCTTGTAATACACGACAAAGGCCAGCACCGTGGCCGTCACCAACTCCAGCACGGGCCCGACCACACCCCAGGTCAGACTGTTGCGCACGGCCTGAAAGAAGATCAGATCGCTGAGCAGGTCCTGAAAGTTTTCCAGTCCGACAAAGGTCGTGACCAGCTTGCCGCCGGCGGGCGCGATACGGTGAAAAGCGTAGTAGAACGTCGAAGACAAGGGATAGAGGATAAAGACTGCAAAGTAGAGCAGCGCCGGCCCGATAAACATGACCGTGGCCGCCCACGGCCGGCGCCGGGAAACACGCCTGGTCGGGGGCTTGGCTTCGGTGAAAGCGGTGGTGGTCGTGGTCATCTCGGGCGTGATCCTGATCGGACGGCGATTATAGGCCGCGCCGGCGGCGAGGCGAATGGACTGCCCCGCCGCCAGATTTAGCCATAAGCCATTGTCCGGCCCAGACGCGCGCTTTCCGTTAAGGCGCCGGGCACTGCTTGGCGTTCAACTGCTCAATGGCCTCATCCACCGTCACCAGCCCCAGCGGGATGCCCTGGTTGAGCGCGGTCGTGCGCACATCCAGGAAGTCGCCGCAGGGCGCATCCGCGACGATCACGGGCTGCATATCGCCGTAGACTTTGTTCATCTCGTCAAAGTACCACTGCCACTGCTCCCCGCCCTCCACATCGGTGGGCCAATCGGCCAGCGGGTCGTATTTGATGGCGCTGGGGATCAGGGTCGTGGCTGCCCACAGAGCGCCATACTTCGGCTGGGCCGCAAAGGCCAGGATGTCCTTGGCGATGTCGGGGTGCTTGCTGCTGGACAAGATCATGTAGCCCGACTCGCCGGCCGCCCACAGCTCGGTGGGGTGCTCGGCGCCGTCCATCAGCGGGTAGCGCAGCATGCCGAACTGGAAGTCCGCCGACTGGCCGCCCTGCTCCACCGGCTTGAAAGCGCGCCCGGTGTAGAAGCTGGGGATGTAGATCATGCACGAGCCCTTCTGGGTGTACCAGAAGACGTGGAACTCGTCGATGGTCATGGTGCTGAACGTCGCCGGCCACATGCCGGCCTGGCCGAGCTCGTCGAACCATTCCAGGGTCTGACGGGCCTGTGGGGTGTCCCACGTCTTCAAACCGCTGGAGTACTTCACCTGCTCCAGGTTGCCTTCCAGGTTGGTCAGCGCCGCCCAGATCGGGTACAGGGCCGGGTAGTTGCGGTTGCCGACGGCATTGGCCACGCCGGCATACCCGCCCGCCTTGCACGTTTTCACCACATCCAGGAACTCGTCTTGCGTGAAGGTGTAATCCTCCGGCACCTCGATGCCCAACTCGGCGAAGATCTCCTTGTTGTAGAAGATCATCAGATTCTGGATGCCGATATTGAACTTGTACAGTCCTTCCACGCCCGCCACCACGCTGGCTTCCTTGATGCCGGGGACGTAGTTGTCCCATGGCAGCACGTCGGTCAGGTCGAGCACCCAGCCGGCGCGGGCCATATTGCCCAGGTCCACGTCCGTCGAGATGTCCGGGGCGCCTTCGCCGGCCGTCATGGTGGCGCGCACGGCATCGGTCAGTGGGCCGGCATCCCAGTAGGACAGGATGATGTCCACGTCGGTATGTTCGGCTTCGTAGTCGGCCACGATCCGATCGATGACCGCTCGCTTGAGCGGCTCGTTCGCCCAGTGGCTCCACCAGATAATCACGGTCTTGCCGGCCTGCGGGGTGGCCGTCGTCGGCGGGATGCTGGTAACCGGCACCTGCACGGTCACGGGCACCGTGACCTCCACTTCCACCGGCGGCACAGTGACCAGCACTTCTACCGTCTGAACGACTGTTTGCGGCGTAGGGGCAGCGCAGGCCGCCAGGAGCACCACCAGGACGATGGCGCTCAGTACGAACCTTCCGGCGCGATTGCGGGACATGGTCTTTTCCTCCTGTCATGAGCCAAAACGCACAGACCTAAATCGACGTGCCGGGGCGCGGATAAGCTGGTCGTGTCACCTCCCTTTCGAATTCGGCCGCCCGGTTCCAGGGGACCATTGGCGCGTATAAGGGGCGTAGGGGCATTCAATTGAACTCCCCGCGCCGTGGCGGCGCAGTCGACTCGCGGATGACAAGCTTGCCTTCCACCGAGCGGCGTAATGGCTCCGTGCGGCCATTGAACCGCTCCAGGAGCGTCTCGGCGATCACCGTGCCGACCAGCCTTGGTGGTTGGCTAAAAGTGGTCAGCGGCGGTGTGGCCAGGGCGGCCTCGTCGATGTCGTCGAAGCCCACGACCGACACGTCCCGCGGCACGCGCAGGCCGCGCAGTTGCGCCACCTGCAGCACCCCCAGCGCGCTCAGGTCGTTCGCGCAGAACACGGCCGTCGGCGGATCGTCCCGGTCGAATAGAGTCTCTACCGCGCGGCGCCCGCCGGCCTGGGTGTAGTCCCCGGCCATGATCAGGCCCGGGTCCAGCGGCAGGCCCGCCTGCTCAAAGGCGCTGCGGAAGCCCGCCAACCGCTTAAGGCTGCTCGGCGTGCCCGCCAACCCCTCAACGAAAGCGATGCGCCGATGGCCCAGGCCCAGCAGGTGCTCGACCGCCACGCGCGCGCCTTCCAGGTTGTTGGACGTCACCTGGTCCCAATGCGCCGGGTGCTGGTCGCCGGTCGTAAAATCTCCCAGGACCACCACGGGCACGTCGCCGCCGCTAAACGGGCCATAATGTTCGGCGGTCTGGTAGTAGGGGTGCAGGATCATCCCGCTCACCCACCCCGACAGCGAGCGCAGGAAGCGAGCTTCGCGTTCGGGCTGGCCGTCGCTGCTGCACACGATGACCGAGTAGTTGTGCGGCTCGGTGATGTCCTGCACCGCGCGCGCCACCGCCGACCAATACGGATTGCTGATGTCGGGGACGATCAGCGCCAGCAGCGGCACCGCCTTCTGGCTGAGCGCGCGTGCCAGCTTGTTGGGCTGGTAGTTCAGGGCCTCGATGGCGGCAGAGACCCGGTCGAGCCGCTCTTGAGTTACATAATGGGTATTGTTAATGACGTGCGAGACGGTGGCGACAGAAACGCCGGCCTCTTTCGCGACATCGCGGATCGTGACCTTCTTCACAGTGAGTTTTCTGTATTCGGCTATTTAACCGTTTATATAAACGGTTAAATAGTGTATAACACTAGTGTGGCCGAGAGTCAATAAGCGATTTCTCACAAACTGCGCTGACTTGGGATTTTGCCGCAATCACGCCCGATTCCAACACGAATGACGCCAGCACCCAAGCCCTGGAAGCTCGCGGTATCGCAGCACCCGATGTATTTTTTGATCCGGGAGGACGCTCAGTGCGCGGAGCGCACGCCGCCCTGGGGCGCGCCCGACCTCACCGCCTATATCGACCGCCTGCGTGCTAACCTGGCCGTGCTGCGCGAGACGCCTCAGCTAAAGCTGGGCTTCGAATGGTCCGGGCTGGAGCTGGAACAGCTCGCGCAGGATGCGCCCGATGTCCTGGCCGAGATGCTCGCCCTCGCGCAGGCCAGCCGCATCGCGTTCTACAATGGCACCTATTCCCAACCGCATCTCCAAACGCTCAGCGCCGAGGCCAACTATCGCCAGTTCGAGTTTGGGGCGCGGGTTTACCACACGCTAGGCGCCCGCCCGGTGACGGTCTACGCCCATCAGGAGACCAGCTTTAACGAGCAAACACCGCAGTTGCTGCGGGCGTTCGGCTACCAACACGCCGTCCTGCCGCACTTCATGGCCACGGTGGTCATCGCGGAAGGCGAGCTCAGCTATCACGCGCGCGAGGGCTTGATGTTCGTGCAGGGCAGTGAGTTCGCGACCTGGCACGGCTTGGACGGGTCGACGATCGACACCTACTTGCGGCAGCCCAAACATGGCCGCCTGCGCGATTGGGTGGACTACCAGGAGGTCAAAGGGCTGCTGCACGTTCCGCCGGTGCTCATCGAAAGCCCGGACCTGGCGGCCATCGACGACGCCTGGCTGGCTGAGCGCGAGCGCCTGGAGTTCGTCCTACTGGACGAAGCGCTGCCCGAGCGGCTCAATACCGCCCCACCCCGCGCGCGCGTGCGGCTGTATGCCAATTGGAGCTACATCGAAGGCATCCGCGCCGAGGAGCTCTCCCGCGCCAACTGGCTCGCCGAGCGCAGCGCCCTGCGAGCCGAGGCGCTGGGCGCGCTGGCCTTTGCCCTGCTCGGCCGCGCGCCCGAGTCCACGGATGAAATCTGGCGGACCCTTCTCACCACGCAGCACCATGATGTCTATTGCTTCTGCGCGCCAGACCTTAAGCGCAAAGCCATCGGCTGGCTGCACGCTGCCCAAGCAGCCGCGGAGCAAGTCACACAGCGCGCGGCCCGCGCCCTGGTCGACGCCATTAGCCCGCTCGAGGCCGGCGCGGAGCAGGTCATCGTTTTTAACACGGTGCCGCACACCGTGACCGCGCCGGTGACCATTGACGTCGCGCGTTCCGACGCCGCCGTGCTCGATGCCACGGGCCAGTCCTTGCCGTGTGAGGCAGAGCTCATTGGCGCCAGCCATACCCGGCTGACCTTTGTCGCGCACAGCCGCGGCCTGGGCTACACCTCGTACCGGTTGGGTGACGGCGCGCCGCCATTCCACGAAATCGATCTCGAGATGCCGCTGGCGTTCGAGAACGAATACTTTCTCGCCCGACTGCAGCCCGACGGCACGCTCGGCACGCTGAGGCCCAAGCCCACCGGCACGGATCTGCTCGCGCCAGGTCCGGTACGCGGCAATCGGCTCGCCGCCTGCGACAGTACCGGCCTGGGCACCACGCACGCCGGGGTCGACGACGTCTCCCGGCCTCGCGTTCGGCGCCAGCCGGCCGCGCGCGGCCCGGAGCTGGCCTGGG